>DAISIS010000069.1:0-16453 GCA_036821925.1 Pirellulaceae bacterium | reverse complement strand
CCCCCGCGCCGACCGACGCCCCGGCCGACCTCACCCCCACCCGCCCCCGCGCTACGGGCTCCGGCGCGGCCCCCGGGCTGTAGGCCGCCCGCCCTTGACACTGGCCGCGCGCGACCCGCTTCAGGCTTCCACGATCACGTCCAGGCCCAGCGCTCGACCGAACTCGCTCAGCGGCTCCTGAACATCGCCATAGACCGTGACACGGTGCCAGCCGAACTGGTTCCAGTAATGAAACAGCTTCTCGATGTCGCCCCGCACCTCACCGATCAGTTTGGTGCGGCAGCCGCGTTCGGAGTCCAGCGTGCCGAGCGCCTGGGCCTGGTGAATAATCAGCTGTCTGGCAGCCACGTTGGTGCGGAAGCTGGTCGTCATGTAGTCGCCCGGCAGCATCGATTCGGCACAGGCGCCACGCGGGTCGCGATTGTGCAGCGTGCGGATCCGATACGGATTCCGGGCGCCGGCGGGTCCGAACACCTTGGTCGTCCCCACACAGTGCGCATACACGATCTGGTTCTGCGACGTATCGAGCGCGGGATCCGACACGAATCCGGGGCGACCGGTCAGCAGCCGTGCCATCAGCATGCTGATCGTGTCGTCCGGCATCGCTTCACACACTCCCTGCCCGCCGTCATCGAGAATCTGCATGAAGCCGAGGCACGGATAGGAGGGGAGCTTGCCCGCCGCGAAACCACCCAGGCAGTTCATGGTGATGCTGTCCGTGTGGTACTGCTGCATGAGCGCCCGGGTCGCCAGGTACACTCCTCCCGCACGCTCCATCGCGCCGGGCTCTGGACTCCGCGGCTCCACGTAATTGCCTGCGGGCAACGGCGTCGCCTGCTGCCCCCAGCGCTCTGCCCACTCGCGGGCAGCGTCCCGGTCGACCGCGTCATAGGCCGCCTGGAGCTCGTCAAAATCCACGTACCGCGCCGTCGCCCCCAGGTACTGGACTTCCTGCCCGGCAGGGCCCGCCCCCACCACCAGGAACCGCGCCGCGCGCAGCCGCTCCACACACTGGCCAATCTCCGCCAGCTCCACCTGGTCCGCCCGGCACTCCAGATTCCGGCGCGGCGCAAACCGGCCGCGATAAACCACCTGGCAGCGCTCCGCAAACTGCTCCGCCGTCACGTGTGGATCGCGCAGCGTACGAAACACCTGCGCCACGTCGACGATGTCCGCCACCCGCGTGGTCGACACCGCACCGGCAGCTACCCCCTGCGCCCGCAGCCCGCTGCAGGCAATCAGGTACGCTCCGCTCCCACCCAGGAACTCGTCCACCACCAGCATCGGTTTGTGCAACTGCCCGATCACCGCGACCGACTGGACCTGGGCCCAATCGAGCGTCATGACATAGACCAGGTATCCCCGCACCTGATCCTGCAGCGCGGTGGCAGCCGACATGTCGGCCGGATTCGTGATCGTCACCGGCAGGAACTCAATGTCCGGACACCCCGCGCGCAGGGCGCCCAGGATCTCACTCTGCCGCCCCGCAGTGTCGAAGCCCGGATACGGCCAGATCTCATTGGTGTTCATGCTGCACAGAAACACCGCCGCGACCCGCAATGGCTCCGTGTCCTGCGTCGGCGCCTGGGCCCACAGGTGCGGCCGCAGTCCGCCAACTGCAGCCAGCGCCGCACCCACTCCACAATTCCGCAGGAACCGGCGACGATCCAACGAGGCGCAACAACCGTGGCACGCACCAGACGGGCAGGCGTCAGACATGATCCAGCTCCCTTGGCTCGGCAACGAATCGGGTTCGATACCTCTGCAGCAACCTGCGGCCGCCGACAGCCGGGGCTGCACGGACGAAGGGCCATTCTCCTCCATCCTCTGGGAAAGGTCAAATCGCCCCGACGCCAGAACCCCAGAACCCCGCGCGGCGATTCTCGGAGCAAGAACCGCGTGCCCGGCGGCAACAACGCAGTCTGGTCCCCCTCCACCCCCGCCTTAAAGAAGAGGGACGTGCGCCACTATAATCAGACTCGCATTTGCACTTTGCCAAGCCAGAAGCACACTCGGAGGCGATTGACCAATGGCCGTACAGCAGTTGGACGAGCAGATCGCACAGCATTCGCAAATATGCAACCGCCTGAAAGCGGAGGTGGGACGACTGCTGGTCGGGCAGGACCATATGGCGTCGCGGCTCCTGCTTGGCCTGTTGACGGGTGGTCACATCCTGCTGGACGGTGTTCCCGGCCTGGCCAAGACCCTGACGGTGCGGAGCCTGGCCACGGCGATCGACACCGGCTTCTCGCGCATCCAGTTCACCCCCGACATGCTGCCGTCGGATGTGATCGGCACGGAGATCTTCAATCCGCGCGACGCCACGTATCACGTGCGTAAGGGTCCGATCTTTTCGAATCTGATCCTGGCTGACGAGATCAACCGGGCACCGGCGAAGGTTCAGGCGGCACTGCTCGAGGCGATGCAGGAGCGGCAGGGGACGATCGGCCTGGAGACCTTTCCGCTGGAGGAGCCGTTCCTGGTTCTGGCGACTCAGAATCCCATCGAGCAGGAGGGGACGTACCCGTTGCCGGAGGCGCAAGTCGACCGGTTCATGTTGAAGGTCGTGGTGGGCTATCCCAGTCGGGACGGGGAGCGCAAGATTGTCGACCGCATGGCCAGTGGTCAGCCGATAGCTCAGATCCGCAAGGTGGCCCAGCCGGCCGACATACTCTCGGCGCGGGCGACGGTCGACAAGGTCTGGATTGACGAGAAGGTCCGGGACTATCTGGTCGATGTCGCGCGGGCGACGCGCACGCCGCTCGAGTTCGGCGTGGCGGGGCTGGACGGCATGATCGAGGTAGGGGCCAGCCCGCGGGCGTCGATCCATCTGATGAAGGCGGCCAAGGCCCACGCGTTCCTGCAGGGGCGCGGCTATGTGACGCCGCACGATGTGAAGAGTGTGGCGTTGGAGGTCTTGCGGCATCGCGTCATCCTGACGTACGAGGCGGAGGCCGAAGGCAAGACGAACGACGACATCATCCAGCAGATTCTCGACAACGTCCCGGTACCCTAAGGATGTGGCCGAAACATGCTCGCCAGAGAAGTCATCCAGCGGGTCCGCGAGATCCAGGTGCGAACCGGCCGTCAGGTCGCTGACGTCCTGGCCGGCCAGTATGTCTCGGTGTTCAAGGGGCGCGGCATCGAGTTCGACGAGGTGCGTCCGTACGTGCCGGGTGACGAGATCCGCACGATCGACTGGAAGGTCACCGCGCGGCTGGGGCACCCGTACGTGAAGCGGTTCGTGGAGGAACGCCAGCTGACCTTGATGCTGATGGCCGACATCTCCGCGTCGCAGGATTTCGGGTCGGCCACGCGGTCCAAGCGCGAGGTGGCGGCCGAGCTGTGTGCGCTGCTGGCCTTCTCAGCGACCTTCAACGACGACAAGGTCGGCTTGACGCTGTTTCATGGCGGGGTCGAGCAGTACATTCCGGCCCGCAAAGGTCAGAAGCATGCGCTGCGCGTTGTACGCGAGGTACTGACGCACGAGTCGCGTCTGCAGGCCAGTCTGCCCGCCCCGCACCGGCTTCGGCTCCCGCTTCCCCGCTGGCTCCCGCTGGGGCGTCGCCTGCGGCGCGGGCGGACGGACCGGTACAGCACGAATATTGCCGGCGCCATGGAATTCCTGATGTCGGTCTCGAAGCGCCGCGCGGTCTGCTTCCTGGTCAGCGACTTCTTCGACAGCGGCTATGTGCGCGCCAGGAAGATGGCCAGCCGCAAGCACGATGTGATCGCCGTGCTGATCACTGACCCGCACGAGCTCCAGCTGCCCAACGTCGGACTGATCAACCTGCTCGATCCCGAGACAGGCCAGACCAGGCAGTGTGATACGGGGTCGGCGGCGGTGCGGGAGGCGTTTGCGGCGCATGCGCGGCAGCGTGTCGAACAGCTGGAACGCAGTTTCCGCAGCGCGCAGATCGACTTCATCCACGTGGATTCGTCGGGGTCCGTCGTCGATCCGCTGGCTCGCTTCTTCCGGATGCGTGAGAAGAGGAGGCAGCGATGATCGGCTGGGTACTCGGCAGTCTGCTCATTCTGGGCGCGGCGGACACGACCAAGGTCACTCAACTCGGCCCCGTGACGGTCACCACCACGCTGGCCCCTGCGGCCCCCACGATCGGCGACGAGATCACGCTGGAAATCCGCGTGGAGGCAGAGCCGGAGGTGGAGGTGCTGATGCCCGAGTTCGGCGAAGCGCTCAGCCGCTACACCATTGTCAACTTCGTGCCGCAACAGCGCATTGACGATGCGGGCAAGACGGTGCTCGTGCAGCGTTACACGCTGCAGCCTTACCTGTCGGGCCCCCAGTTCATTCCGCCGATTCTCATCGAGTTCATCGATCATCGCCCGGGTCAGAAGCCGGCGCCGGACGATTGCGATGCCTACGAGATCCTGACCGACCGGCTCGACTTCGTCGTGCAGTCGGTGGTGCCGGAGGACGCTGCGCGCGAGCTCAAGCCGCCGCTCGGCGAACTGGATCTGGTGGCGGTCCGCCCGCGCACGCTGGCGCTGTGGGCGGTCCTGGGCTCAGCCGCCGCACTGGATGCGGCAGCGTTTGCCGTGCGGGTCTGGCGCCGCCGCCGGCGCCGGGCCCGACGCCGCAATGCGTATGAAGTCGCGCGGACACGTCTCTCCCGGCTGCTGGCCGCCCCGCGGCCCGCGGACGCCGCGGCCGTCGCCGCGTTCTTCGTGGCGATCTCGGCCATTGTGCGGCAGTACCTCGAAGACCGGTTCGAACTCCGCGCGCCGGAGCTGACGACCGAGGAGTTCCTGACGCTGGCCGGCTCGTCGAGCAGTCTGTCACGCGACCACCAGCTGCTGCTGCGCGACTTTCTGCGTCAAGCCGATCTCGTGAAGTTCGCGGGTGTCCGCGCCACCGAAGAGGAGGTGCGTCGTTCGAGTGATCTGGCGGTGCGGTTCCTGGAGGAGACACGGGAAAACGCCCCCCTGATCGACGATCCGGACGCGGCCGGGAACACGGCTCCCGCGTCCGGCGCAGCGCCCGGCGCCCACGTCACGGAGGCGACTCATGTTTGACTGGGAACTGCGCGACCCCTGGTTCCTCCTGCTGCTGGCGCTCGCCCCGCTCGTGTACTGGCTCGCCACACGCGCATCGTCGCTGCTGGGCTACTCCTCCTTGACCCTGCTGGCACCGATCCGGCCGTCCTGGCGGCAGCGGCTCGCGCGGCTGCCCGCCATCCTCCTGACGTGTGCCCTGATCGCGCTGGTCATATCCTTGGCCCGCCCGCGCACCCCGCAGCGCGAGACGCGCATCACACGCGAGGGGATCGCCATCATGATGGTTGTCGACCTGTCCTCGTCCATGGACGCGCGCGACATGGTGGAGGAAGACCGGTCCGTCAATCGACTCGATGTCACCAAGGAGGTCTTCCGGAACTTCGTGCTCGGTACCGATCGCACGGCCGGGCGTGGCCGCGCGGATGATCTGATCGGGGTCGTCACCTTCGCCCGGTACGCCGACAGCCTGTGCCCCCTGACGCTCGATCACGGCAACCTCGTCAACCTGGTCGGGGATTTGGAGATCGTGTCCCAGCAGGAGGAGGACGGTACCGCGCTGGGGGACGGTTTGGGGCTGGCAGTCGAGCGTCTGCGGCGCAGCCGGGCGAAGAGCCGCATCGCGATCCTGCTGACCGACGGCGTCGCGAACGCCGGCGTGATCGAGCCGCTCAAGGCGGCGGAACTGGCCAACCAGTGCGACATCAAGGTGTATTGCATCGGAGCCGGCACGCGCGGCGTGGCCCCGGTCCCGGCAGTCGACTTCTTCGGACGCACGACGCTCGTCGCCCGCCCTGTGCAGATTGACGAGGCGACGCTGCAGCAGGTCGCGGAGAAAACCGGAGGCAAGTACTTCCGCGCCGTGGACAAAGACGCGCTGGCCAGCATCTATCGGGCAATCGACACGCTCGAACGCACGGAGGTGACCGAAGTGCGTTATCTCCAGTACACCGAGCACTTCGCCGGTTTCGTTGGCTCCGGCCTCGGCCTGCTGGCCCTGGCCATGCTCCTGAGCGGTTCCCTGTTCCGGAGGCTGCCATGAACGAGTTCCGCTTCGCTCATCCCGGTTGCATCCATCTGCTCTGGGGGGTGCTGGCCGTCGCCGGACTGCTGGTGTTCTTCGAGCTGCGTGGTCGGAGCCTGCTCGAGCGGTTCGTATCGCCGATCCTGCAGCCGCGACTGGTGCGGCGCACGTCGCTGCTGCGGCGGCTGGCGACCCTGGCGCTCGTCTGCCTGGCCATGCTCGTGCTGGTCTTCGCGTTGATGCGGCCGCAGTGGGGCACCACCATCCAACGCGCGGTCCGCGTCGATGCTCAGATCATGATCTGCCTCGATGTGAGCAAGTCGATGCTGGCCGAGGATGTGGCACCGAACCGGCTGGAGCGGGCCAAGATCGAACTCGATTCCCTGCTGGGACTCATGAACGACGGCCAGCAGGTGGGACTGATCGCCTTTGCCGGGCGTGCGGCCGTGCTGTGCCCGATGACCACCGACTTCGGTTTCCTGCGACTGATCCTCAACGAGGTCGAGCCGGCCAGCGTCGGCCTGGGGGGCACCCAGATCGGCGACGCCATCCGCAAAGCCGTAGACGGCTTCCGGGACTCGGGCGACATCCATCGCCTGGTCCTGCTGGTGACCGACGGCGAAGACCACGATTCGTTTCCGCTCGAAGCGGCGAAAGCAGCACGCGAGAAAGGCGTGAAGATCGTCAGCATCGGGTTTGGTGACGAAGCGGGCAGCAAGATCGAAGTGACCGATCCGCAGACCGGTGCGCGCACGTTCGTCAAGGACCGCAACGGCCAAGACGTAGACAGCCGCCTGGAGGGTGTGACGCTGCGCGAGATCGCGTTGCAGACCGACGGGGCGTACGTCCCTGCCGGCACCGGCGCGCTGGATCTGGAGTCGATCTACCGCACGTACATCGCCACACTGCTGCAGGGATCGACCGACAGCCAGACACACGTCGTGCGTCACGAAGCCTACCAGTGGCTCGTGCTGGTGGCGCTGCTGCTGTGGCTCATGGGGCTGATTCTGGCCACCCCCTGGTACCTGCGAACACAGAACCTGCGGACCCAGACGCTCGGCGCGGCCGCCCCGGCCGCCAGCGCGGCCCGCGCCGCCGCACTCCTGGCAGGGCTCACCATCGGCGCGGCCGCATCCCCCGTCCTCGCCCAGGCGCCGGCCGCCGCACCCGCCGCGGAGTCCCCCGCTCGGTCCAAAACCGAAGCGGTCGAGCGTACAGCGACTCCGGCAGCCGACGACGAAGCGGACAGCGCCGACCAAGCCGATGCAGGGGTGGCCACGGAGGCGGCATCGGACGCGGCTGAAGACGCTCTGCCACCTCGCGCCGCGTACAATCGGGCGCTGGCCTGCCTGACCTCTGATCCTGCGCAGGCGGAAACATATCTCAACGCCGCCCGCCGGGACGCCGGGAGCGATGGTGAACTCCGTTATCGAGCCCTCTACAATCTCGGCTGGGTAGAGGTCACGCGCGCCAACAGTCTGCTCGGCGAGCAGCCCTCCCAGGCGCTGCAGCACCTGCAGCAGGCCGCCAACCGCTTCCGCGAAGCGGTCCGGGTCCGGCCGGACAGCGCCGACGCGCGCCACAATCTGGAGATCGTATCGCAGCGCATCCTGGAACTGGCCGACTCTCTGGCCAAGAAAGACCCACGCGATCTGGCCAGTCGCCTGGACGCGCTGATCCAGCAGCTGCGGGCGCATCAGAGCGAGTTGCAGGCGGTCGTCCAGCAGTCGGGCGCCGAGGTGCCGCAGGCGGCTGCCGAGGCCTTTCGGCAGGACTACCGCCGGCTGGGAGCGACGCAACGCCAGGTGATCGCCGAGCTCCAGCTGTTTGCCGACGACGCGCGCAAGGAGCTGGATGCGCTCAACCAGAAGCCGGATGATCAGAAGTCCCCCGAGGATCGACTCCGCACCGGCCAGTATGGGAACATGCTGCGGTTTCTCGACTCCAGCCTGCAGCGGCTCAGCCAGAGTCGCAGCCTGACACGCCGCCTGCAGGGGGACCGGGCTTTCCGCCGCTGGGCGGCCGGCTTGTCGGAGGCCAAACGTGCGCGCGATCAACTGCGCGACCCCGTCGAACTGCTGAGCCAGATTCTGGACGATGCCATCGAGCTGTCCCGACTCACCGACACGCTCCATACGACCCGCACGGCGCTGGAGACCGACGCGAGCCCATCGGCAGCGCCCGTGTGGCTCACGCGCGAGTACCTCCAGGATCTGCAGACCGCGACGCTCGACCGCACCCGCGAAGTGCACCAGTCGCTCGCCGCCGCCGTCCCGGAACAGGAGACGTTCGGCCCCCAGCCGACGCCGCCTGCGGCCCCCGACGCCCCCACCCCCACACCCGATCCGCGCACACAACAGCTGCTCGCGAACATCCCGCATGCGCTGCCACTGATCGACCAGGCGATCCAGGCGTTTGAGCGTTCCTCCGCGGGCCTCGCGGCCGGTTCACTCGATCAGGCCGTGCGGGATCAGACGCAGGCGATCGCCGCGCTCTACCAGGCCTGGGAGTGGTTCTTCGACATCCGGCGGCTGATCGAGGTGATGTACCACGACCAGCGGACGCTCGTGCAGCCGGGGGTGCACAGCGCGCAGCCGGATCCCGCGCTGCTGCGTGCGATCGCGGCGTCTGCCTTCCCGGCCGGGTCGGAGGCTGGCGCGGATGCCGGCGCAGCCCGGTCCGCCTCCGCCCAGCTGGCCGCCGCGCTGATCCGCATCCAGCAGCGGAACCGCGACCGCGCGGCACGCCTGGACAAGATGTTCGATCTGGAAATCGACCAGCTGAAAACGAAACCAGCGGCGCCGCCCCCGCCCGCCGCGGCCCCCGGCACGGCGCCCGGCACCGCCGCGCAGCCAGCGCCGGACCAGACGCAGCAGCTGCAGCTCCAGCGGTTCGAAATGGCCAAACAGTTGTTGGGACAAGTCCTGTCCGACCTCGATCGTTCGTTCGTGCCACTGGAAACCCTGGCCGCCGAACCCGCATCCCCAGAGTCACCGCCCGCGCCAGCCGAGGCGCCCGGCTCCCCCGTGCCCGGGGACCGGAGTGAAGCCGCCGATCCGCAGCCTCCGGCAACCGCTGCCCCGCCGGCAACCGAGGCGCCGGCAACTGAGGCGCCGGCAACTGAGGCGCCGGCAACTGAGGCGCCGGCAACCGATGCGCCGGCACTCGATGCGCCGGCACCCGTTGACCCTGCAGCAACCGCTGCTGCGTCTCCGCCGCGCGACCCGCGCTGGACCGAAACCGAAGCGGCGGTCGACGGCGCCGTCGCCTCGCTCGAGGATCTGCGGCGGCTGTTCTTCTCGTTGGTCGAACACCTGCGTGATACGGCCCAGCGGCAGGCCGACCTGAACGATGACACGGTCAAGCAGAGCACTGAACCGGCCGAGTCGCAGACACCGGAAAAGCTCGGGCCACTGGCCAGCCGCCAGTCGCAGCTGCAGCAGGTGGCGCAGGGCATTGCCGAAGCGCTGCGTGAACAGAGTACGCAGTCCGGCGCGGCCAACGCTGCAGCGCAACCCGCTGCCGGGCCACCGGCCGGGCCGGATCCGGCGGAGGCGGCAGCCGCCGCCCAGCAGCTCGGCGATGCCGCGCAACTGGTCGAGACCGCTCACAGCGCGATGGCGGCTGCGGCGCAGAAACTCAACACCCAGGTGGCGGCGTTTGACGCCGCCGCGAAACCGTTTGCGGACATCACGGGGCAGCAGCACACAGCGCTGGAAAAACTGATCGAGGCGCTGGCCCTGCTCGACCAGTCGCAGCCGCCGCCTCCGGAGCAGGGCGACGAGAACCAGGATCAACAGCAGCAGGAGTCGCAGCAGCAGTCGGAGGATCAGCAGCAGCAACAGAACATGAGTGCCAACCAGCTGCTGCAGCTGATCCGCGACCGCGAGGCGCAGCGCCGCGAAGACAAGAAGCAACAGTCACGGATGCCGCCTAGCAGCGTAGAAAAGGACTGGTGATCCGCGCCGGGCCGGGCCCCGCTTCGGCCGCGTGACACCAGCCACAGGAGAGTGGTTCATGAAACTCATTCGCCGCGTGACGCGATCCAGCGGGTGGCTGACGTGGGCCGGCCTGGCCTGCACTGCCACTCTGTTGTCACTCGCCTGCCGGACACACGCCGCCGCACAGGACATTCAGTTCGCGCGGCAGCGCGGGCCGTACTATGTCGGCGAGCCGGTCGTCATACAGATCCTGGCCAGCGGCCTGGAACCGGGTGACCAGCCGACCTGCCGCCTGCAAGGCGATCCCCCAGCCGGCATCACGCTGCAAGGTCCGCAGGTGAGCCAGTCGTCACAGAGCTTCACCCAGATCATCAACGGGCGGGTGTCGCGCACCGAGTCGGTCGACTATCGCTTCAGCTTCGTCGTCACCGCCGATCGCGAAGGCGAATACACCATCGGACCGTTTGAATTGGTCTACGGCCAGACAACCAGGCAGGTGGAGGGCGCCACCTTCCAGTTCGGCCAGCTGGAGAACGATCCGGACATGCAGATCGCCCTCACGCTCCCCAAAGCTGCGGTCTATGTGGGAGAGGAAGTGCCGGTGACCGTCCGCTGGTCCTTCTTCGCGGACGAGATGCCGGCCGTGCAGTACGCGTTTTCCAATCTGCAGATCCGCTCCCCGCTGTTCGATCAGTTCACGTTCCGGGACCAGCCGCGGCAGAGCCGCACGGCGCTGACGATCGCCACGGCGAAAGGAGGCCTCGAGATCGACGCGGACGTCACGCAGGAAGAGCAGGGCGGGCGGCGGTGCGTCACCGTGTCCGGCACACTGACTCTGGTTCCCGACACACCTGGAAAATACGAGCAGATCCCCATCACCTGCCGCACGAAAAAAGCCACGCAGTGGGGGCGGTCCTTGTTCGGCGATCTCACCGCGCGCGATGACGCGCCGGCGCTGGCCGCCGGCGTGCCGCTGAGCTTCGAAGTCAAAGCGATCCCGCTCGCCGACCGGCCGGCGTCGTTTGCCGGAGCTGTGGGGAGCGACTTTTCACTCGACGTCTCCGCCAACCGCTCGATCGTCCGGGTGGGAGACCCGATTTCCTTGACCCTGTCTGTGCGCGGACGGGGCAATCTGGAACGGGTGTCGCTGCCGGCGCTCGATCAGAACCCGGGCCTGTCCGCCGACCTGTTTCAGATCCCGATCGAACAGGCGGCCGGCACCTTTGACGGCACGACGAAGCAGTTCAAAGTCAATGTGCGGGTCAAGGATCAGCGCGTCACGCAGATCCCCTCGATTGACTTCTCCTGGTTCGATCCCGCGTCGGAGCAGTTCCAGACCACTCAGTCGAAACCGATCGCGTTGCAGGTGATGGAAACACAGGTGGTGTCCGCGGCCGACGTCGTGTCGGCCGCCCCCACGGGGTCGTCCGGTCAGGCGGCGGGAGCGTCTGCCAACGGTTCTGCACCCAGCGGTTCGGAGCCGCCGTCGAACCTGACCTTTGTCGGAGCGAATCTGGCCATCGAGCAGGATGCAGCGCGGCTGCTGGCCAACGCGGCCTCCCGCGCGTCTCCTCGCGCTGTCGCCATTGGGCTCTACGCGCTGGCGGTCCTCGTGCTGGTCGGCGGAGTTGTCGCGCGCCGCCGCGCCCAGGTGGACACGCAATGGCTCCAACGGAAGAAACGGCTCAAGGCGCTGGGCAGGCAACTCGCTTCGGCCGCCAGCCTGCCGCCGCGCGACGCGGCCGACGCAATCGCCCGGGCCCTGCGGGAACTGGTCGCCCGGCAGGCAGTCCGCCGCCGCGCCGCGGCGGACAGCATCATCGCGCAGTGCGAGAATATCGTCTATGCTACCGGCCCGGGGGACGTGGAGCGCGTGCGGCAACTGGCCCATCAGGCACGCGAGTTGGTCGACGAGGCAGCGGGGGAACCATGAAACGCAGTGCATGGTGGCAATCGGAAGCACGCGGGCCAGCCGTCAGATGCCGCGCGTCGATCCGGTGCGGGGTGCGCATCAGACTGCTGGTGGTCTGGCTGAGTGCTGCCGGGCTGGCCGGCGGTCTGAGTATGGCGTCCAGCGTCTGGGCGCAGCCGGCCCCGCCGCCGGACAATGGCACCCGGAGCATCCAGCCGGCGACAGCCACCCTGGCGCGCGCCGTCGAAGAATACTCGGCCGCGATGGAGACGCCCGATCGCAATCGGCGGCTGGAGAAGTTCGCGCGTGCCGAGCAGTTGTTCCGCCAGGTGGTCGACGGAGACGCCCAACAGCCACCGGTGCACAACGCCGAGCTGTACGTGAATCTGGGCAACGCCGCGCTGCAGGCCGAACGGCTCGGGCCCGCCATCGCCGCCTACCGCCGGGCGTTGGCGTTGGCCCCCCAGCACGTCCAGGCGCGGCAGAACCTGGACTATGCCCGGTCCCTGCTGCCCGAATGGGCGCGGCGCGAAGAGACGTCGCGGTTGATCGACTCGTTGTTCTTCTGGCGTGCCATGGTGTCGCGCGGCCAACTGCTCGTGCTCGGCGCCTGCTGCTTCCTCGGCGCCTCCGTCCTGCTGGCCGTCGGCTATGCGCGCCGCCGGCCCGTCGTCCGCAATCTCGCCGTGGTCCCGCTGCTGGCCTGGGGGGTCCTCAATACGTCCATGCTGATCGGCCACGACGACCGAACTGATCGCAACGTGGTGGTCGTGGCGGAAACCACCGTGTACACTGCTGATTCGGAAAACGCTGCGCCGCGACTGGCCAAGCCGCTCCCCAGCGGCGCTGAACTGTCGCTGCTCGAGCAGCGTGAGCGCTGGTCGGAAGTCCGCCTTCCCGATGGCCGCACCGGCTGGCTGCTGACGTCCACTATCGAGCCGTTGTAACAAGCAGACAGTTGTAGCAAACAGACAGTTGTAGCAAGCAGACCCCGGACGGCAGGTGCGTGGTCGCAAACGACTGACTCAGAACAACTGGAGAAAGTCATGGTGTCTCGAACATTTCTTGCCGTGTGCGTCACTCTGCAGCTCGTTCCCGCGGTGCTGCGTGCTCAATCCGCTCCTGCCAGGCCCAACATCGTCATCTTTCTGGTCGACGATATGGGGGTCATGGACACCTCCGTCCCCTTTCTCACGGACGAAACAGGCGCGCCGAAGCGGTATCCGCTCAACGATTACTACCGCACGCCGAACATGGAACGATTGGCGCAGCGCGGAATCCGCTTCAACAACTTCTACGCCATGAACGTCTGTTCGCCGACACGCATCTCGATCATGACCGGCCAGAACGCCGCGCGGCATCACACCACGAACTGGATTAATCCCGACCGCGACAATCGAGGGCCGTGCGGTCCCCCAGACTGGAACTGGACCGGCTTGAAACACGACGCGGTGACGCTGCCCAGGCTGTTGCGGGAAGTCGGCTATTGGACGATTCACATCGGAAAGGGGCATTTCGGAGCGCGCGGCCTGGAAGGCGCTGACCCGGCGAACCTGGGTTTCCACATCAATGTGGGCGGGGCGTCGATCGGAGCGCCTGGCAGCTACTACGGCGCGGAGAACTATGGCCTGGGCACCCAGAACGCCTCCAACGCCGTGCCACACCTGGAGAAGTACCATGGCACGGACACGTTTCTGACCGAGGCGTTGACCCGCGAAGCCAAGGCACGCGTCACGGATGCCGTCCAAGCCGGCACGCCGTTCTTCCTCTACATGGCTCATTATGCCGTCCACGCACCCTTCCAGTCGGACCCGCGGTTTGCAGCGCACTATCACAACTCGGACAAACCGCCCGCTGCGCAGGCCTTTGCCACGTTAGTGGAAGGCATGGACAAATCGCTGGGCGATCTCCTCGATCATCTACACACGCTGGGAGTCGCCGAAAACACGCTGATCTTCTTCCTGGGCGACAACGGCTCCGACGCTCCACTCGGCGATCCGCACGAAGTTGCCTGCGCGGCCCCGCTCCGCGGCAAGAAGGGCGCGCACTATGAAGGTGGTATGCGTGTGCCCATGATCGCCGCGTGGGCAGAGCGTGCCGACAACCCGCTTCAACAGCGTCTGCCAATCGCCGCCGGTGTGATCCAGTGCCAGACCGCGGCTGTCTACGACCTGTTCCCCTCGATCCTCGCTCTCGCCGGTACCGACGCCCCGAAGCAACACGTCGTCGATGGCAGGACACTCGATACACTACTCACCGGCACACCGGATCCGGCACGGAACCAGACGTTTCTCATGCACTACCCGCATGCCCCCCATCGAAGCAACTACTTCACCTGCTATCGTCGTGACGACTGGAAGGTCATCTACCACTACTTCCCCTCAGACGACTCCGAGGGCTCCCACTACCAACTTTTCAATCTCCGCGACGATCCCTTTGAGCAGTCCAACCTGGCTGCGGCCAGACCCGATCAGCTGAAAGCCATGATGCAGGGCCTGGTCGCCGCCATGATAGAACAGGACGCGCTCTACCCGGTGGACACAGTTGATGGCGCCACGCCGCTGACGCCGATCGTCCCCTGACAGACACATACGGCATTCACGATCGAGGGTTCTCGCCACCGGTGACGTCGCAGCAGCGGGCAGTGTCCTGATGGTATTCAAGCCACGGTGATACGCCGTACTCGGCCGTTGATTGGAGCCGCCTACGATGCGCCGCGCGAACGCCGGACACTTACCTGCCCAACAACTCATGCAGGTCCAAACGCACGCACGGCCGCTCAGCGGCACAATGCCTGTGATCGGCGTTGGCCACATACAGGACCCCGTCCTCGGGAATGAACAGGACATTATGCAGATTGGATTTCATCGCCACTGGGCGCGTCATCAGCCACTGACCCAGTTCCGTATCGAACTGGCCGTATTTCGACTGCACACGTTCGCGCAGCGTCTGCAACCGGTCACCGGCTGACAGGACCACCGCGTCCTCGATCCCCGCGCCCAATCGCGGGTGCGTCTGGCCGGGCTGAATGAACTCGATCGTGTCCGGTGTAGCAGCTACGCCAACCGCGCGGCGGGTCTTGCCGTCGGCAAACACGTAGTAGTATTCGCAGGTGCGCGGGTGGCCCGTCCACAGTTCCATGACTTTGTCGAGCGTATCGCATTCTTCCAGCGCGCGGCGCATGAGGGTGGCCATCGGCACGCCGTCCCACTGGCCTTCTCCTTTTCCCCCCATCTCACCGAGTGAGATGGCCTGTACATTCATGCCGCTCACGCAGCCGACAAAACCGGCGTACCCGACGTTGGCAAACGGGATCTGCCCCTGCGCGCTGACGATGAACGTGGTCGCCGCATCCTGCAGGCCGATCTCGGTCATGTAATCCAGGACGCGGCCGTGATAGAGCTTCCCATCGCCGGTCGCCTTACCGAACAGCGCGAAGCCGGAGCAGTGGAACATCTCGGGAAACACATTCACGGCCTCGACGGTGGCCTCGTCCAGACCGAGTGCCTGTGCCATGGCGCGGGTTTCCGCCAGGTGCCGGCCGGGAATGTGCGGCTTGAGACGCGCGTACGCGTCCTGCAGCTCGTGCCGGAACCAGCGGCCGCGTTCGATCGTCTGCACCGTGCCAAACGTGTAGAGCACCGAATCCACGCACGCCAGCGCCTCGTCGCGCAGCAGTTCCCCATGCGCGCGGCCGATCTCCTCCGGCGACCCGGACAGCAGCGCCACACGCTGGCCCTCAATCCAACGGAGTTCGCCGTGCGGCACGCGCCGCGGCGTGGTGGAGGGAGTGGTCAGCGCCCGCGACGGGGCCAGGATCTCCAGCGCGCGCCGCACGCCCCGCGCCAGCTGCCGCTCGAGCTCCGCACGCTCGATCTGCTCCACACGCATGCCGGGCCAGGCATCCCCCGGCGGCGGCACGGCCGCCGGCTCAGCCACCTTAATTTCGATGCGTGCCTCGTCCACCGTCGCCACCAGCTGGCCCGCCTGTGGAAACTCGAGCGTCACGCCGCCCCCGACGTGCCAGCGTCCCGTCTGCGCATCCTGCTCCGCCTGCAACAGCCCCCGCAACAGCGCGGAAACCGCCTGCGGGTCCGCCTGCAGGAGCAACGGAGTGTACGCCGAGAGCGCGGTCCGCCCACTGACCAGTCGTGCGGCCAGCCCCGCCGGCGCCAAGTGATCCACCGCATCAACGGATCCGGCCCCCGAAAAAACGACGCCATGCCCCGGCAAGCTGAACGCCGTGACGTCGCCCCGCCGCCGCACGCGCACCGCATAATCGATGTGGTCGACAACCAGATCGAAGGCCTCGTCGCTGTAACGTATGCACTCCAGACGCACAGTCTGCGCTCGGCCCTGGACCGGCACCACCACCTCGCCCAGCAGTCTGAACGGCTCGGCTCCGGTCAGGGCCTGCCAGAACGGGCGCAGCCCCGCGGCCAGCGGGTCGGTGGCTGCGTCCTGGCCGTTAACGCGCGCGCCGCACGTCACCAGCCCCAGGCCGGTGGTGAGGTGGACCACCAGCACTACGAACCACACGCGACGCCGCACCGCAGTAGA
>DAISIS010000068.1:7913-16588 GCA_036821925.1 Pirellulaceae bacterium | reverse complement strand
GGCCACGATGCGCACGCTAGGCACGCGCAGAGCGATGGCCAGGTCGTCAGCCAGTCCGGTGATCCGCGACAGGCGCAGCCCCGCCTCGAGCTCCACCTCATACTGGGCAATCACCGGCCCCGTCTCGATCTCCACCACCTTGACGTTGAAACCGAAGTTGGCAAACGTGCGTTCGAGGATCTTGGCTTTGCGGCGCACCTCCTTGGTCTGGGCTTCGAAGCAGACATCGTCCGGCTCGACCAGCAGGTCCAGGGCCGGCAGCTGGTAATCGTGCGTATCGCCCGCCAGGCTGGCTTCGTCCAGGCTCTGCATCACTTTCTGACGTTCGTTCTTGCTGCCGTGCCGGTACACACGCGGACCGCTCGGCTCCGACTCCGCGGCCGCGGCCGCGTGTTTCGCCGGCGCGCGCACCACCGGCTCATCTTCGTACAACTCGTCGTCCGCGGCCTCCTCGTCCGCCTCGTCCTCTGCCTCCTCGTCCCACGAGTCGCCCTCCGCTACGGCCGCATCTTCGGCCGCGCCACGCGCTGCGCCGTGAACGCGCACCGTCACGTCCGCCGTCCGGCTGGACGCAGGCGTCTCGGCCGTAGCCGTGCGGCCGGAGGGTGCCCAACCCCGACCGGTCGCCAGCGCGGTGGCGGTCAGTTGGAGGACCGACGACGTGATGTTCATCAGCGCGTAGTCGGTCGCCAGCAGGAGCCCGCCGGCCACCAGGCTGGTTGCCAGGATGATCCCCCCGACCGTCGCGAAGTGCATTTCCAGCAGCCCGGCGCCCAACGCACCGACGTAGCCCCCCGACCCGATGACCGGACCGGGTGACCAGTGGGGCACCGCCAGGGCGGCAAGCGTCGTCAGCCCCACGAGCGACAGACACCAGCCGATGGCCCGCACCAGCGGCGCGTCAATCTCGCGGCGCAGCAGCAGCAGGGCATCGAGCGCGGCGAGCGACAGGACGAGGTAGTAGGCGCCCAGCCCCAACCCGGTCAGCAGCATGCTGGCCGAGAGCGTCCCCCACTTGCCACACGCATTCTGAACCGTCGCGTGCTGAGGGTAGACCAGCACGTCGGGCCGATACAGGTTGTTCAACGGCGCCACCAGATTCACCACCGGGTCCGCCGGATCGTAGGTGAGCAGGGCGAGCGTCAGAAACACGACCAGCGCCAACAGACCGAGCGCAAACACGTCGAGCTTGAGACTGCGGTTGTCGGTCATGGACGCGTCGGAACGTGAAAGCTGACGCCAGCCGGTGGTGGCCGGCAGGGGTTACCTTGGGCGCGTCCGTGCCCAGAACTCGATCCGTGATGTCGAGCCTCCACAAGGGTGCCAGGCGCAGCGCCGGACCGGCCCCGTGACGGCCAGTCCACGTGCACACCGTTCCTGCGCACCATGTGTCAGGTAATACATGATTCGGCTCGGGCCGTGTGCGGCGGCCACTTTCCTGGCACGCCGCAGCACCGCTTACCTGACGGGAAGGACGAGAATTGTTCGCGCGGCAGGCAGAATCGGAGCAGTTGCTTTCTCGTACGGATTCCCCAAGTGGAAGTTTAGCCCGCGCACACGCGCAGCGCAGACCCGCCAGGGGCACACACCCTGTTTTCCGCCTGCCACCGGGCCAGCTGTAACGGCTGCAACGACTCTTCCACCGCCCCGCACGACCGCCCCGACTCCGGCCGGAGAACGGGCCCGTGCCCGGCGCCCATAACTGGCGCCCATAACTGACGCCGATGACCGGGTCGTCCGCCCGGGGTACGGAACTTGCGCGCGTGCTGACCGGCCGGCCGCTACTTCTCCCCGTCCGGCTCATCCGGGTCCCCGGCCACGATCGGGTACACCAGGCCAGCCAGCGCGGCCCCGATGATGGGCGCGACCCAGAAGAGCCACAGCTGAGTCAGCGCCCAGCCGCCCACGCAGATGGCCGGACCCGTGCTGCGCGCCGGATTCACTGACAGGTTGGTGACGGGAATCCCGATCAAGTGAATCAGCGTCAGCGCCAGACCGATCGCCAGCGGCGCGAAACCGGCCGGTGCGCGACGATCGGTCGCGCCGAGAATGATCATCAGAAAGAAGAACGTCAGCGTCATTTCGGCGACCAGGCCGGCCGCCAGTGAATACCCGCCCGGTGAGTGCGGCCCGTATCCGTTGGCGGCAAACCCATCCTGCAGCGTGAAGCCCGGCGCGCCGCGCGCGATCACGTAGAGCACCCCCGCACCCGCAATGCCGCCCAGAACCTGAGCGACGACGTACGGCACCAGCTCCCGGACGCTGAAACGCTTGCCACACACCAGCCCGACCGAAACGGCCGGATTCAGGTGACATCCCGAAACGTGGCCGATGGCGTAGGCCATCGTCAGCACCGTCAGACCGAAGGCCAGGGCGACCCCCAGCCAGCCAATGCCAACATTTGGATGCCCGGCAGCCAGGACGGCACTGCCACAACCGCCAAACACCAACCAGAAGGTTCCGACGAATTCCGCGCTGCACTTCTTGCCCAATGACATGATGAGAACTCCTTTCCGCAGGATGGCACTCCACGCGCACCGGACCGCCAGACACCGGTCCCGTCGCGCCGAAGCGCACGAATGATGAATGACAGATAGCCCGATTGGAATGCCGCCGCCCATTCTTGTCAACAAGGCGATCTGCGCGGCAACAAGGCGTTCTGCACGGCACGCCGCCCCCGCCGGGTCTACGCTAATGCCGCGATATGAAATTGCGGTGCGGTTGCAGCAGGCCCGGTGGCATGGTGCGGAGCACGCCGAGCAGCGTGCCCGCGTGGTCTACCGCGGCCACATAAGCCGCGTCGCCCGGGACCGCGCCCGGCAGGACACGCCCGTGAGCCATCTCTTCGATCTGGGCGGCACTGAGCGTCAGCCGAGGCAGATGATCCACCGCACGCAGCGCCGGAAGCAGATGCGTGGCCAGCGTCTCCGCGGTCAGCTGCTCCAGTGTGCACGCATCCTCCACCGCGAATCCACCGATCGCGGTCCGCTCGAGCGCCGACATGACCGCCGCGCTCCCGAGCGCTGTAGCGATGTCGCGACCGAGCGCACGGATGTACGTCCCCGATCCACACCGCACTTCCAGGGTCAACTCGGGATACGCGTACCGCACCACGTCGAGCTGCTGGATCACGACCGGCCGCGGCTGAAGCTCCACAGCCTGCCCGCGGCGTGCCAGCGCATAGGCCCGTTGCCCGCGCACCTTTAGAGCCGAATACGCAGGAGGCCGCTGCAGAATCTGGCCACGGAACTGGGGCAACGCCCGGGCCACGTCCCCGTGCGTCGGGATGGGCGGAGCGGGCAACTCCTGTACCGGCGACTCGATGTCCTCGGTCTCGCTCGAACGTCCTAGCAGGAATGTCGCCACATACGTCTTGGGCTGCTCCTGAACAAATTCAATCAGCCGCGTCGCGGCCCCGACACATACGACGAGCACCCCGGTGGCCAGCGGATCAAGCGTCCCGGCATGGCCCGCCTTGTCCGGACGCACCAGACGCTGGATGTGATTCACCACGTCGCGCGACGTGACGTCGTACGGCTTGTGGACGTTCAGCAGCCCCCACATGGTGCACTATCTCCCGGTGCCGGCTTGCCAGAGAATGACGGTGCGCCCTATGACGACGCAGGAAGCCATGACGCCCCCCAACACCACGCGCTGAGCGGAACTGGGCCAGCTGCCTGCGGTCAGATCGTCCGTCCCGCGTCGCCCGCCGCCGCCTTGTGTTGGGCTGCGCTCCACCGCGTCTTCTTGACGGCGCGATGCAGTCGACATGATAGCACTTTTTGCTGGGGATTGCCCGCGGGGCGCGTCGGCACTGATGAGATTTGGAGAAATTCCGACGTGATTCACAGCAGCGGCCAGTCCGGCATGCGACTTGCTCACCAAGTGAATTGCCTGCGCGGTCGCTGAGCCGCTACAAGCGGGGACATGCGTGAGAGGCGTTGATTGGTTGATGCGGACCTAGGGGGGGACAGTCACATGATTCGCAACTGCGATTGGTGGTGGGCGGCCGTTTTCCTGCTGGCGATCGGCCAAGTGAGCGTTGGCCAGGAATTGGAGCTGATGGCTCCTGAGACGGCCCCAGCCCAAGGGGCTGCCGACGCTGAGGAAGACATGGACGTCCTGGCGCGAGGGCCGGTACACGAGGCGTACGCGGAGCAGGCGAGTCCCAACCCGGAACCGGGCGTGATCGCGCCCCAAGCGCCGCCGGACCCGATTGACGAGGTGCCTCCGGACTGGAAGCCCGAAGGTGAGGACGTGACGTGGATTCCCGGGTACTGGTTCTGGGACGGCGACCTGGACAATTACGTGTGGGTCAGTGGCGTGTGGCGGCGGGTGCCGCCGGACCGGCAGTGGGTGCCGGGTTACTGGCAGGCAACCGAGTCGGGCTATCAGTGGATTGCCGGTTTCTGGCGTCCGACCGCCGTTACAGAGCTCAACTACGCTGAGGTGCCTCCCGAGAGTCTGGAGACAGGTCCCTCCAGTCCGGCGCCGTCTGAAGACTACTTCTGGATTCCCGGCAACTGGGAGTTGTCGGTGGACGTCGGCAGTTATCGCTGGCGCCCCGGTTACTGGCATCCTTACCGGCAGAACTGGATGTGGGTCGGTTCCCGCTACGTCTGGACACCACGCGGCTGCATCTACGTGCCCGGCTACTGGGACTACACGCTGTCGCGCCGCGGCTTCCTGTTCGCGCCGGTGTACTTCCGCAGTCCGATCTATCTGCACGCCGGGTTCCACTATCGACCGAGCTTCTGGATTGGCAGTGACTCGCTGCTGCTGCATCTGTTTGTGGCACCACGGTACCACCACCTCTATTTCGGTGACTACTACGCGCCGCTGTACCGCGAGCGCCACTACATCCCGTGCTACGACTACCACCGGCATCATCGCGGCTTCGCGTCGCTGTACGTGTACTACCAGCACCATTACCGGCGGCAGGGCATCGACTACTGCCAACGCGTCCACGACTGGCACCGCCACTATGCGACGCACGCGGACCGGCGTCCTCCGCACACATTTCACATGCATGACCGTCCGGGCGGCCCCCCCAGCGGCCCCCACGCGATTCCCACCAACCACATCGTGCATCGGTTCAGTCCCGAACAGAGCGATGGGCGACACCGGATGGGCGGGCAGTCTCTGGAGCACGTGATGAACCCGAAGCGTGAGCTGTTGCGGACAGAGACGGACCACCTGCGGAGCCTGGCCAGCGAGCGGCGGCAGTTCGAGGCGGGCCGGAAGCCCCCGCACCCGGACGGCGCGCAGCGCGGCCAGCCTCCAACGGCCCGCCACGACACGTTCCGGCTTCCGCAGGCTCCCGGCCAGGTCCGCGGGCCGCGAACTCCGGGCGATTCGCAGCTGTCGCGGTCTCCCGGGGATCGGCCTGGCCGGCCGCCCGAGAGTTCGCGTGCAGAGGATTCGCCGCGTTTCCGCGTGCCCTTGGCAAAGGACGCGCCGCGCGACGGCCGCCCGCCCAACGCCAGCAACACGGCCGACAATCAGCTGCGGCGCACACTGCCACACGACGGCGCACAGCGGCCGGGTTCCCAACGGCCCGGTATCCCACCGGATCGCGCCGGGGCACCGCGTCTGCCTGGCCATCCGGCAGCGGGCGACTTCCGAACACCGCTGACGCAGCGTGGCGGCCAGCCTGGCCAGAGCGGCGCCGGGCCGAGCGCGCCCGGCAACCGGGCCGAGCGACCGCGTCTGCCCGGCAATCCGGCAGCGGGCGACTTCCGGGCGCCGCTGACGCAGCGTGGCGGGCAGCCTGGCCAGAGCGGCGCCGGGCCCAGCGCGCCCGGCAACCGGGCTGAGCGACCGCGTCTGCCTGGCCATCCGGCAGCGGGCGACTTCCGAACACCGCTGACGCATCGTGGCGGCCAGCCTGGCATCGGGTCAAACGCACCCGGCCGCAGCCCACAGGGCCCGGGCGCTGCGAATCGCGTCAACCGCATCGAGCTTCCACCGCTCTCCCACCGCGCACCCGGCGCGCAAAGCGGAGCAACTGGCGCAGCTCCCCGCATCGCGCCGCCCGGCGGCGGTGCCCGGCGCGGCCCGATGACGCCCGGCGGCGCGCCGCTTCACAGGCCACCGACCGTGCGCGGTCAGTCGCCGAGCGTGCGTGCGCCGGCCAGCCGAGCGCCTGTGAACATGAAACCGCCTGCGGCGGCGGCCAGGTCGCCGCGATCTGACGCGGGCCGCCAGTTCGCCGCACCGCCAACTGCGCGCGGCGCAGCGCGTCCCAGTGCCGGTCCCGGCCCGCAACGGTCCTTCACACCGCCACCGCGCACGTCGGTCAAGGGTGGCGGTTCTCCGGCGTCCGGCCGAGTGCCACAGGCCAGCGGCGCCGGTCCTCGGCCGGGACCGGGGCCCGGGTCCCGATCCAGCAGTGGTCGCGGACCGAGCGGCGGTGGAGCGCGAGGAGGCAGCGGAGCGCGCGGGGGCAAGTAACCGCGCGCACCAGCTCGAGGCGGGAAGGGCGTGTGCGCGGCGCGCGCCAGCGGAGCCCGCGCACAGGGTGAGCGACGCATGGCTGCGGCGCGGGGGCGGACAGTACCGGGCATGGACGGTCGGGATACGTCGCTCTAGACTGAACGGCATGTTAGACCACACGCGCAGTCATGCTGTTTTTGACCAGGCCCAACGTCTCATGCCCGGCGGGGTGAACAGCCCGGCGCGCGCGTTCGGTGGCGTTGGTGGCGAGCCGGTAGTCATCCAGCGCGGCGCGGGTGCCTGGTTATACGATATCGACGGCAACCGCTACATCGACTACATCGGCTCCTGGGGACCGATGATCCTGGGGCATGCCCATCCGCTGGTGACGGAAGCGATCGAGCGTGCGGCCCGACTGGGCACGAGTTTCGGCGCCCCGACAGTGGCTGAAAACGAGATGGCGGAACTCATCATCGACCTGGTGCCATCCGTCGAGAAAGTGCGGCTGGTCAACTCCGGTACCGAAGCAACGATGAGCGCGATCCGGCTCGCACGCGGCTTCACCGGTCGCGATCGGATCGTGAAGTTCGCCGGGAACTATCACGGGCACGTGGACAGCCTGCTGGTCGCCGCCGGGAGTTCGGCCGCGACGCTGAGCGTGCCCAATTCGCCCGGTGTCACGGCCGGAACGTCCCAGGACACGCTCATCCTGAGGTACAACGATCCGGACGGCCTGCGGGAAGCCTTCGATCAGCACGGGCAGTCGATCGCGGCGATCATTCTGGAACCGGTGGTGGGTAACATGGGTTGCGTGCTGCCGACGGCTGAGTTCCTGGCGGCCGCGCGGCGGCTCACACAGCGACATGGCAGTCTGCTGATCTTCGACGAAGTCATGACCGGTTTCCGCGTCGCACTCGGCGGCGCTCAATCGCTGTTCGGCGTGACCCCCGACCTGACGACGCTGGGCAAGATCGTCGGCGGCGGGCTGCCAATCGCAGCCTACGGTGGCCGGGCGGACGTCATGGATCGCGTCCTGCCGGCCGGACGGGTCTTCCAGGCCGGCACCCTCAGCGGCAATCCGCTGGCCACCGCCGCGGGCATCGCCACGCTCCGCCTGCTGCGCGACGATCCGCCTTACGCGCGACTCGAGCGGCTCGGGGCACGACTCGAACTGGGCCTGCATCAGGCCGCGGAGCAGGCGGGCATCCCGCACCACATCGCGCGTGTCGGAAGCATGATGACGTTCTTCTTCAACGCCTGCCTGGTGACCGACTGGGACGTGGCCAGCCGCAGTGACACGGCGCAGTACGGCAGGTACTTCTGGCACCTGCTCGACCAGGGCGTGTACATGCCGTGCAGCCAGTACGAAGCGCTGTTCATCTCCGCCGCGCACGGCGACGCAGAGATTGACCAGACGGTTGAGGCCGCCCAGGCAGCGTTCGCAAGCTGCCAACACTAACCCGCGGCCCCCAGTCATTCCTCCTTCGTCATTCCTCCTTCGTCATTCGTCATTCGCCATTCGTCATTCGTCATTCGTCATTCCTCCGTGCTTCGTCATTCGTCATTCGTCCTTCCTCCGTGCTTCGTCATTCGTCATTCGTCCTTCCTCCGTCCCTCCTCCGCGTAGCTGGGTCGATAGTACTGAGGCTGCAATTGCCAGATGTCGCTGCGTGTGCCGGCCTGGTAGGCCTGCCAGGCGAGTCTGCCGACGGTCACCGCGCAGGGTGCCCAGCAGTCGGGACTGGCGCGGCGCAGGTCGGGGCACACGGGTGTCGGCAATCGCGTGAGGGCCGGTCCGGTGAGCACGGTTGAGGGGGGCAGGCGGGCGGCGAGCGCTTCCCGATCGACAATCTCGCAGGGGGCGGTCGTTTTCCACGTGCCGTCTGGAGCGCGCTCATAGGCGGCGGCAAAGAGTTGCCGGCGCTGGGCGTCCATCACGGCACAGGCCGATGCCACAGAGTGCGGCAGTTGTGCGACGATCACGTCGAGCGTATTGAGCGCGATGAGGTCAGCGCCGGTCGCATAGGCGAAGAACTTGCCGGCGGTCACACAGATCCGCAGGCCGGTGAACGAACCCGGTCCGTGGGTGAGCGCGACGAGTCCGATGCTGCGCGGTTCCCAGGCCGCGCGCCGCAGAGCGGCGTCGATGACGACCGCGAACATCTGGGCCGTACGTCCCCCGCCACTGATCGGCGTCTGGTAGACGACGGTGTCACGGCCCGGGATGACACTGCCCGGGG
>DAISIS010000068.1:0-7813 GCA_036821925.1 Pirellulaceae bacterium | reverse complement strand
TGTCACTGTCTGGGGTGTCACTGTCTGGGGTGTCACTGTCTGGGGTGTCACTGTCTGGGGTGTCACTGTCCAGCAGGGCGAGAGAGCCATCGCCGGTTGACATATCCAGCGCCAGAATCCGCATCATGTGTACTCCGCACAGGGCGCCGTGCGAGCGGTCGGCGACCGGGCGCAGGGGGCCCGGGCGCGAGGTCAGGATCGCTAGGACTGGCACAATCGGCGGACGGCTCCCCGGCAGCAGCCAGGCCACGCATTGTGTCGGGCCGAAAAGCCGAGGCGCGCGGCGCCAGCCAGCGTATCATTCCTACACGTTTTCCTGTCGGACGCTACCCGGCAGGTGGGGACATTCCGGCGCCGGGGGCGGAGGCGGGGGGGGACGCTCAGGGCGTCCCACGCCACCCTTGCACGGCGTATTGCCCCGTCCTAGACTTCCGTAGTAGATTGTGCAGTCTGAATTTACGTCGATCCTGGCAGGTCTCCGCGTTACAACCGCTGCGCGGCTTGTGCAGGTGCCGGGACGGAAAGGTGGCAGGCCGTGAAGCGGGCCCTAATCAGCGACATCCACGCAAACTCCGAAGCGCTGGGCAAGGTGCTGGAGGACATCCGGCAGCAGGGCGTCTCGGAGATTTACTGTCTGGGTGACATCATCGGCTATGGCCCGAATCCCTGCGAGTGTCTCGATCAGGTGATCCAGCAGTGTGCGGTCACCATTCTGGGCAACCACGATCAAGCCGCGCTGTTCGATCCGGACGGGTTCAACCCGGTGGCGCTGCAGGCCGTGTACTGGACGCGCGAGCAGCTCGAGCGCCGCGACATCAACGCGCGGCTGTCGGACGCGCGGTGGGATTTCCTCGGTGAGCTGCCCCGCTCGTACAGTGACGGACAGTTCCTGTACGTCCACGGCTCGCCGCGCGAGCCGACCAACGAGTACGTGTTTCCTGAGGACGTGTACAATCAGCGCAAGATGGACGCGTTGTTCGACCGCATCGAACGGTACTGCTTTCAGGGGCACACGCACATCCCGGGAGTGTTCACGGCCGGCGGCGAGTTCATCACGCCGGACGAATGCGGTTTCGAATACCGGCTGACCGGCGACAAGGCGATGTTCAACGTCGGATCGGTCGGCCAGCCGCGAGACGGCGATCCCCGCGCGTGCTACGTGATCGTCCACCTGGGCGATGAGCCGCGTGTGGAGTTCCGGCGTGTTGAGTACGTGATGGAGACGACCATTCAGAAGATCTACAAGATACCAAGCCTGGACAACATGCTGGGGGATCGGCTCCGCAGCGGCCGATAGCGGCGTGTTGCCGACGGCCGGACCGGACAGCAGGTCTCGGCGGTGTTTCAAGGATGCCACGGTGTGAAGCGAGCGATCCTGAGCGACATTCACGGAAATCTGGAGGCCCTCACAGCGGTGCTGGCCGACGCTGAAGGGTGCGGAGCGACGCAGTGGGTCTGCCTGGGAGACCTGATCGGGTACGGCCCCAACCCGCTCGAGTGCATCGATCTGGTCATGCAGTTCGACATCTGCGTGCTCGGCAACCACGACCTCGGCGCTCTGTTCGACCCGGAGGGGTTCAGCAGCGGCGCGGAGCGGGCCATCTTCTGGACGCGCCGGCAGTTGGAGGAGGGGACCGGCGCCCCGGAGACGGTGCGGCGCCGGCTCGATTTCCTCGCGGAACTGCCGCGCCACCACTCGGAAGACGGCCTCATGTTCGTGCATGGCTCGGCACGCAATCCGATCAACGAGTACATCTTTCCCGAAGACGTGTACAACTCGCGCAAGATCGACAAGATCTTCGGCGTGGTCAAACGGCGGTGTTTTCAAGGGCATACCCACGTGCCCGGCGTGTTTACGCGCGACAAGCGGTTTCTGTGCCCTCCCGACATCAATAACCAGTTCGTGCTGGGCGAAGACAAGACAATGATCAATGTCGGCAGTGTCGGCCAGCCGCGTGACGGTGATCCCCGCTCCTGCTACGTCCTGCTGGACGACGATGTGGTGCAATTCCGGCGCGTCGAGTATCCGCTCGAGAAGACGATCGAGAAGATCTACGCGATCCCGGAACTGGACAACTTCCTCGGGGATCGCTTGCGAGAAGGACGCTAAACGCCGATACTCGACGTCCTCACGGCTCGGCCATCAGGCGGTGAGCGTGTATTCATTCCTCCTTCCCGAAGGCGCGCAGACTCGTGGAAAAGCGGCTCGTTATCTTCCTGGTCGTCTCGGTGCTCATCCTCACCGGCCACATGCTGTTGATGCAGCAGTTCTTTCCCCCACGTCCTGCGGGAGAGCTGCCGCCTGCCCAGCCGGCCGATCAGGCGGCGGCTGGCCCGGACGAACAGCTTCCGGCGGCCCAGTCGGCTGAACAGCAACCGGGTGCCGAGGCGACTGGTCCCGCGGAGGTCGCCCCGCGGTCGGGCGCAGCATCCGCACCCGCAGTGGCCGAGGCGGCGGATCCGGCGGCGGCTGAAGCAGCCCCGGCGCCGGAGGGCCCCCAGCAGTGGCTGACGCTCGGTTCGTACGCGCCGGAGAGCGGGCGGCGGCTGCTGGTCACGCTGACCAACCGCGGCGCGGCGATTGAGCGGGTGGAGTTGGTGGAACGGCGTTCCAATGGCCGCTTGCGCTACCGGGACCTGACCGGCAGCCACGGCTACCTCGGTGCGCAGTGCCGCGACACGGCCGACGGCTGTACCGTCAGCGCGGCGGGGCCCGGCACGCCGGCGGCGGCCGCTGGCATGCAGGCGGGCGACATCATCGTCTCGGTCGATGGCCTGACGGTGACGACGCGTGCGGATCTTCAGTCCTGGCTCCTGACGACCAAACCCCGGCAGATTGCCCAGCTGAATGTGCGCCGTGGGGCGGCCGACCAGGTGCAGCAGCTGTCGTTCTCCGCCGCGCTGGACGATCGCCCGCTGGAATTGATGCACCTCGAGTCTCCTACGCCGTCCTATCTGCTGGGCGTCAACCGGCTGGGGGAGGCCGCGCCCAAGCCTGGCGCTGACGAATCGGCAGCCCTGCCATCCTTGCGGCGCGGACATTGGGAAGTGGTCACGGCCACAGACGACGAAGTGACCTTCCGCTATCGGGTCAGCGGGCCGGCGGGGGACGCGTCGGCGGGCGTAGAGTTCCGCAAGCGGTACCGGCTCACCGCAGCCGCCTCACCGGCTGACGGTACGACGCCGCCGGCTCACGCCGGGTATGACCTGCAGATGAGTATCGAGATGGCCAACCTCGGGACCGCCGCCGAGGTCGTGTCGTACAACCTGGACGGCCCGACCGGACTGCCGATCGAAGGCTGGTGGTATTCGACCAAGATCCATCCCGCCTGGGGCTCGGCCGGAGCGCGCGACGTGATCTGGCGCATCCAGGGGAACCGCCACAGTCTGCGGAGCGCTACGCAGATCTACAAGCAAGCGCAGGAAGACACGGTCGACCCGCTCACGTCTGTGCTGACCCACAATCCGACGCCTGCGGAGCGGACGTTTGACTACCTGGGGGTCGACACGCAGTACTTCTCGGCCGTCTTGATGGCGGGGACGCTCGAGGCGCCGCGCCCCTTCATCGGCCAGCAGGCGTATGCGATGCCGGTCGGCAGCCTGCCGGAGTTGGAGAGCCGCAAGATCCGCACGCTCAACACGACCTTCCGACTCGTCAGTCCCGACGAGACGATCGAGCCGGGGCAGAGCGTGACACACGATTACCACATCTTCCTCGGCCCAAAGTCGCCCGAAGTGCTCGACGAGTACGGGCTCGGCGACATCATCGAATACGGGTGGTTCGGCTGGATCGCCAAACCGCTGTCCAAGCTGCTGCACGTCTTCTATGCGGTCGTCCGCAACTACGGTCTGGCAATCATCCTGTTGACGGTGCTGGTGCGTGGAGCCATGTTCCCGATCGGCCGCAAGGCGGCGCGCAACGCTCAGATGATGCAGGAGTTGGCGCCGGAGATCAAGAAGATCAAGGAGAAGTACAAGAACGACCTGGAGAAGCAGGGTCAGGCACAGCGCGAGTTGTGGAAGAAGCACAACTTCAATCCGCTCGGTGGCTGCTGGCTGATGTTCCTGCAGTTGCCGATCTTCATTGGTCTGTATCGGTGCCTGTCGGTGGACATCGAGTTGCGTCAGGCCGCTCTGATCCCAGGGATCCAGTGGTGCTCGAACCTGGCGGGCCCGGACATGGCCTGGTACTGGCAGGGCATCCTGCCTGATTTTCTGGCCAGTGAGACGGGGTGGCTGGGACCGTATCTGAACATTCTGCCGATCGTGACCATCGTGTTGTTCATCTGGCAGCAGAAGATGTTCACGCCGCCGGCGACGGACGAGCAGACCCGCATGCAGCAGAAGATGATGCAGTACATGATGGTCTTCATGGGGATCTTGTTCTTCAAGGTGCCGGCGGGGCTATGCGTGTACTTCGTCGCATCCAGTTTGTGGGGCATTGGCGAACGCAAGTTGTTGCCGCCGCCGGGCAGCGTGGCGACCGCCACCAGCGGTCCGGCGCCGCCGGCCAGCGATCCCACCAAACCGTCGCTGCTGGACCGGCTGATGAACAAGCCGCAGGCCGAATCGGTCGACGCGATGCGTGCACGGCGCAGGAGCCGGCGGTAGCGTGCCTGTGGGCCTGGGGGACCCCCGATGCATTTCGCCGTGGACGACACGATTGCCGCCGTGGCGTCGCCGCCGGGCGGTGCCGTGCGCGGGGTGATCCGGGTGAGCGGACCAGGCACGCTACCCTGCCTGGACGCCTGTTTCCGCGCCGCGGCCGGGCCGCCGCTGGACTCCCTGCGCGCCCCGACGCGTCTCTGCGGACACCTGCTGCTGGCGGCGCCGATCGGCCCGCTGCCGTGCCATCTGTACCTGTGGCCCACCCGGCGCAGCTACACCCGTCAGCCGTCGGCCGAACTGCACACGTTGGGCTCGCCCCCGTTGCTGGATGCGGCCGTGGCACGGTTGTGCCAGTGCGGGGCGCGGCTCGCCCAGCCGGGCGAGTTCACGCTGCGCGCCTTCCTGGCCGGCCGGCTGGACCTCACACAGGCCGAGGCGGTGCTGGCCGTGATCGACGCGCATGACCCGGGCGAACTGCAGACGGCGCTGGCCCAGCTGGCCGGCGGCCTGAGCGGCCCCCTCCAGATGCTGCGCAGCGCGCTGCTCGAACTGCTGGCCCGCCTCGAAGCCGGACTGGACTTCGCCGATGAGGACATCGAGTGCGTGACGCCGCCCGAGATCGATGCCAGCCTGGCCGAAGCCAGCGCGCAGCTCGATCGGCTGCTGGCACAACTTGCCACACGCTCCGATGCTGGCGCCGAGCCCACGGTCGTGCTGCGCGGACGCCCAAACGTCGGCAAGAGCAGTCTGCTCAATGCCCTGCTGGCGCACGACGCCGCGATCGTGTCGCCCCAGGCCGGCACGACGCGCGACTACGTGTCCCGCCCGTTTCACTGGCAGCACGTGTCCGGCATGCTGATCGATACGCCGGGGTGGGTGGAGCATTTGGCCCAGGACGCGCTGACCCAGGCCGCACAGCAGGCGGCGGCCGAGCAAGCGCGGCAGGCGCAGCTCACGATCCTCTGTCTGGACGTCGCTCAGCCACTGGTGGACTGGGAACGCGCGATCCTACAGAGCGCCGCGCTGACCAACGTGTTGGTCGTGTGGACCAAAGCCGATCTCGTCACGGCGCGCGCGCACGGCGTGGCCGGCGCAGTCTACACAAGCAGTCACACCGGCGAAGGGATCGATGCGGTCCGCCTGTTGATCGCCCGCCGTATGAGTGAGCACCCGGGGGCGGCTGGCGCGGCGGTGGCCGCCACCGCCCTGCGGTGCCGCCAGAGCCTGCAGTCGGCCGGCACCCGCTTGCACGCCGCACGGCGACTGGCCGCGGAGCGGGCCGGGGACGAGCTGGTGGCGCTCGAACTGCGCGAGGCGCTGGACGAACTGGGCCAGGTGGTCGGCGCCGTGTACACGGACGACATTCTGGATCGCATCTTCAGTCGCTTCTGTATCGGCAAGTGAGCGCCCCCCCGCAAGACGGTGGGGGTTTGCATTCTCCCCCCGATGACGATACGCTGCTGATTGCTTCCCTCCTTTGGATCTGTGGGATGAATGGTGACCATTCATCGCGTGGGTCTCGTATCGTTGTTGATCACTTGGTGTGATGACATTCTTACGGTTGCGCTGGCCGACTTGGCCTGGGCAGCAGGAACGAGTGGCAGGACCCTGATATTCTTCCAATTGCATGCAAGGAGTTTTGTGGATGACCAAGCGAACGAATCGTCGTGACTTTTTGAAGACCACGGCAGCGACTGGCGTAGGTTTCTGGGTAGCGGCCGGTGTGAGCATTCCGGAGAGCCGGGCTGCGAACGAGACCATCAACTTTGCCTGCATCGGCGTCGGTGGTAAGGGGAGTTCGGACTCCGAGGACTGCGAGCGGAACGGCAACATCGTAGCGATCTGCGACGTGGACGAGGACACGCTGGGCAAGGGTGCGGACCGGCCGGGGTTCTCCAAGGCCAAGCGGAACTATGATTTCCGCAAGATGCTCGAAGAGTGTGGCAAGGAGATCGACGCGGTGACGGTGAGCACGCCGGACCACACGCACACGGCGGCGGCGGCGATGGCGATCAAGATGGGGAAGGCCTGCTTCGTGCAGAAGCCGCTGACGCACGCCATTTCCGAGGCGCGGGCGTTGAGCGAACTGGCGACCAAGCACAACGTGGCGACGATGATGGGCAACCAGGGCACCGCGAACACGGCCTTGCGGATCGGTGCGGCGGCCATTCAGGCGGGCACGATTGGCACGGTCAAGGAGGTGCACGTCTGGACCAACCGCCCGATCTGGCCGCAGGGGATCGATCGCCCGAGCGCGGCGGATCCGGTGCCCTCCACGTTGCACTGGGACGAGTGGCTGGGCCCGGCACCTTTCCGGCCCTACGCGCGGGGCGTGTACCACCCGTTCGCCTGGCGCGGCTGGTGGGACTTCGGCACCGGCGCGCTGGGTGACATGGCGTGCCACACGGTCAACATGCCGTTCGCGGCGCTCAACCTGCGCGATCCGATCTCGGTGGTCGCGAAGTCGCCAGGGCACAACAAGGAAACGTATCCGGCCTGGTCGGTCATCGACTTCGAATTCCCGGCCACCGACAAGCGTCCGGCGGTCAAGATGGTGTGGTACGACGGCAAGCAGTTGCCGCCGGTATCGCTGCTCGAGGACAAGACGCTCGCCAGCTGCGAGCCGCTGGTCCGGACGCTCAAGTGGACGCCGGATTCGGACTACGGCATGATCACCGGGTCGCTGTTCATCGGCGACAAGGGCGCTCTGTTCGGTCAGGGCGACTACGGCGATGAGATGCACTTCATCGGGGTCGATGAGCCGAAGAATCTCGAGTACAAGAAGTCACCGGGTCACTTCAAGGAATGGGTCAACGCGATCAAGGGTGGCGAGCCGGCCATGGCGAACTTCCCGAATTACGCCGGCCCGCTCACCGAGACCATTCTGCTGGGTAACCTGGCAGTGTGGGCAGACGGGAAGAAAGTGGAGTGGGACGCCAAGAACATGGTGGCCACCAACGCTCCCGAGCTCAAGAGCATCGTGTTCCCGGAGTACCGTGAAGGCTACACGCTCTGACCTGCGGCGGGGAACGGCAGACCGCCGTTTTTCCGCAGCCAGATGCTGATCGTGTGAGGTGGGGCGGTCGCGGGACCGCCCCACGGGGGCCGATCGACGACCCGCCCTGCCAGGATTGGGCAACGCGCGCGTCCGACCGCGCCCACGCCGTTGCCACGCGATGTCAGGATGAAATCTCGTCGGAGGGGG
>DAISIS010000067.1:0-16625 GCA_036821925.1 Pirellulaceae bacterium | reverse complement strand
CATCGTCGACGGAAAATGAGAGGAGAGAGAGAGGAGAGAGGAGAGAGGAGAGAGGAGAGAGGAGAGCAGGAAGAGGGGAAGTCAAGAAAGGGACTGCGCGTCGGTGCACCTGCAGGGAACCGGATCGCCGATCGCACCGCGCAGCGTGCGGGCGCCGCCAACTGCGGCGCTGGCCCACGCATGCGCTGCGCAACTCGGTGCGACTTGCTCCTTCCTCCTGCAATTCCGCTTGTGCCGATCCTGACGGCTGCGCAGGGAACGCGCTTTTGGTTGCATTTGTCGGGCCACCTGGATCGATCATTCCCAACATGCGAAGGATGCGGTGGAACATGACGGCCCGGACAGGATCGGACGCCCTGCCGGCCGGCTGACAGGTGCACGCGGACGACGCGAGTTTGCGGACGGGGTGAGCCCGCAGGCTCCTGGAGCGTGATTGACCGTGAAGCGCGCAAGCGGTTGGGCCTTGTGCCGCGGTCGACCAACCTCCAGGAGACTGCGGGCGTTTTTTTTCTCCTGTTCTGGCCCCGCTCCTCATGCAGACGGAACTTCGCGCGCGGCTGTGCGGACGAGCAGCCTGAATATCGACCTCAGTGGGGCTCGGTTTGAACCCCCTGTTATTCCAGAAGACCGGTACCAGCAGACAGGCCGATTTCGGTAAAGAGACCGCCGCCGCCGAAAAAGAGGCAGCTGTTCTTCTCGTTCAAGTTGGGGGCAAAAGCCCGAATGTCGGGAACGGTGTTCTCGATGTCCTCGGCGCTGGGGCCGTCGTTGCCAACGTCGACCGCGAAGGTCACGGCGTCTCCCTGTTTCTGGACGCGCACCAGATGCGTGCCCGCGCTCTTGACCTTGCCCAACTCGTTTCCCTTCTTCCATTCGTGGCACAAGACAACATCGCCGCCGCGGTCAGGCGGGAGGATCCGCAACCACGCCCCAGCGTCGGGTTCGTCATAGGGGCGTACTCCTGTCCCGGCTCCCAGACCGATAAACGCGAATTCCTCCCCCTCCTTGATAGTCACAACAATCTCGAACGCGAAATCCCGTCGGAGGTAGCTCCCATCACGAGTGCGGACATAGTTACGGCCTTGGATCCTCAATCCATCCTTATTGAAGACCGCTGAGTCGGACGCCTTCAGGAATGACGGCCAACGGGTCCGACCAGTAAACCTGACGTGACGTGCAGGTCGCTGCGGGTTGCCTGCGGACTCGTCTCCACCCACGGTCGACTGATACACCGCCAGACGCTCGTCAACTCTGGTGCGGTCGAGCGCGCCCAGCTTCGATTGGCACCGTGTATACCACTCCACGGCGTGCGCTCTGATCGTAGCCTGGCCGACCTCACTCTCCTTATCCGCCAGTTCCCACCAAGCGTCGCCCACGGCGACTTGGCTCGGCGGCGTCGTGGGGGCGGCCAGTTCCAGTTGGGCCGCATGGGCAAATGACGTCTCGCTCCCTGCGGCCACGTGATTCAGGCTCTCTTCACACCAATCCTCGTCGAAGACGGTCATGAAACGACCAACGGCCCAATGGGCTTGGGCGTTTTGCGGATCGCGGGCCAGTTGTTGACGACCGGCCTCGGCGAGACCATACGCTTCTTTGAACGCCTGGAAATGGCTGGTCCTCGCCTGCACAGCGTGCAGGATGTCGCTACTCCGCAGATTGCGCGCCAACGTGTTGGCCAAAGCGATCAGTTTAGCACCCGACTCAAAGTCCCGCCGTGATTCGGCAAAATCGATGAGCCTGATGGCATAGACCAGTGCCTGCACCTTGAGCTCGTTGGAGCGTACGACGCCCTCAACAAGCCCAAGCACTTCGATCTGCATCGGCAGCAGCTGCTTGTCGATTTCGTACCAGCGTTCCAGACCGGCCAGAGTGCCAAACGTCAGATCGATCTGGCCCGCTCTGGCGGCCGTGCGACTAGCCTCCCATAAACAAACGAAGGCGGCCGCCGGGTCCTGGCCCCGCGTTCCCATCGCCAGCTTGAGCAACTTCGCGAACAAGGCTTCGCCGCCGCTGTCAAACTCCCCTTCGAATACCTTGCGAATTTCACTGGTCTTAATGTCCACCACTTCAGGCGGCGGGGCGGGGAGCCGACCTTCCTTCTTCCATGGACTTTCCATCGCCTGCACGTAGTACTGATCCAACGCGCTGAGCTGCTCGAGGAGCACCTTGATCGTCGAACTGTCCGGCCTGCGCAATGTCACCGCGCCGTCCTTGCTGGTGACGTAAATCGCCTCCACCTTGAAACGGCCATCTGCACTCGTCCAAATCCGGCTGATGGGGTCAAACGACTCTGCCACTGCCCAGTCGGGCATCCGCGCCTCCGTGCCTGAGCCCGCTTTCGAATCGTCGGACGCCAGAGAATTGAAGTCCGGCAGCTGGTCCGGCGGCAGTGGCCCTCGTTCCGGTTTCACCAGGGCAATTGTCGGTCTGATGCGTTCTACCTCGGGCTGACACTCGCTGAGGTAGAGTGCGTAGCCCATATTGTCGGCCTCGGAGATCTTCAGCGTGACAATCCCCACCACCTCGCCAGCCGCGTTTAACAGCGGGCCACCCGAATTCCCCGGATTCACGGCGGCATCCGTCTGGTAGAACGAGACCCCGTCAAATTGTACGCGGGTCGACGAAACAGTGCCCTTGGTGAACGATATCGTTGGCTCGCCTTCCTGGACGAAGGGGAATCCCAACACGGAAACGTTGTCGCCCAAAGCGGGCGACTTATCGGCCAGCCGTAACGGCTCGAACTTGCCATAATCGGCGTTGGCAGCAATCTTGAGAACGGCAAAGTCACGGGCCACAGGCGCTTCCAGCACGTGCACGACTTTGGCGGGGAAATAGTCCAGCTTCTCCGGGTCCTCTTTCGACGCGACACCCACCACAATCACCGAATTGCGATGCGAGCGATTACCCGATTCGATCACGTGCCGGTTGGTGTAGATAAGTCCCGACTCGTCAACGAGAAAGCCCGTACCGACGCCCGTGCCGACATGGGGGATGAACGACTTGATATAGACCACGCCGCGGCGGGCTTTCTCGACCCGAAACTCTCCGTCTTGGCTGTACACGTCCCCCGCACCGTAGAGCAAAACAGCCAACAGCCCCAACCACATTCGGCAGGCGGCGTTCATTTGACCCTCTCTTGTTTCAACGTGCCATCTCCCCGTCGCGGTCATACAACCGGGCGGGCACTGAGCCTCGTTCGGCGTCCATGACCCTGTCGAAGTACGCGTCGAACTCCTGGTACTCGGGCATCGCGTCCGCGAACATGATGGTGAACTCGTGCCTCAGGACGTAGCGGACGTGCAGCGGATCGTATCCGTCCGCGAGCAACTGCCGGACCAGCGGCACAGCGTCGAAGAGGCCGTCCGCGAATCTCTGCAGTTGTGCGGTCAACGCACCATCGGTCGGCGCACTTCGCCCGCGCAGCGCGTTTACCAGTTTCTGGCTGATCCGTCCCATCACCGACAGCCTCTCGCAAAGGCGTTCGAGCGCGCTCCGCTCAGCACTGTAATTACGCCGCCGCCCGGCGGCAACAGCGCGCCGCGCCGGACGCTCCGCTCCGCGGCGGGGCCCACTACGGGTCGCCCGCGGCCAGACACAGGATCTCGCCGCTTTCGAGCGTGGCCACGATGCGCTGCTGCGGATCCAGGGCCAGCCCCGCCTTGACGGGCAACGCCGGCAGCGTCCGCTGCCAGAGGGGCGCGCCGTCGGACAGCCGCAGAGCCCACAGTGTCGGCTCGTTCCCCGCGTCCGGATTCCGGCCGCCGGCAAGCAGCACCTCGGGCGTGATCACAAAGGCGGTGTACAGACGCGGCTGCGGCGTCTGCCAGACCGGTTTCCGCTCCGGCCGTTGGGGCGCTGCGCCCGCCGCCTGACCTGCGTTCCCCTTGCGATCCGGTGCCGGCTTCCCTGGGTCGGCCGGCTCGAGCAGCGCGAGGACCGTGGGACTGCTGCCGTCGTAGCTGCCGAAGTAGGTCAGCGTGCGGCCGTTCTGCCACGTGTGGAACAGCGCCGCGTACTTGCCATACATGGGGTAGTAGGCGTAGAACGCCGTCTCAAACCGGGAGCCCAGATCGGCGCGAGGTTCGTTGAGGCTCTTCCCCGTCCGGCGATCGTAACGTGCGAACTGATAGGCCCCGCCACCGAGAAACTGCAGCTCGTCGCCGCGCACCAGCAGTTCTCCCTGCAGACTGATCCCGCAGTTCACCTCCGGCGCCAGCGTACCCGAATCGTCGTTCTGCCACCGCACCTGGCCGGTCGCCGCGTCCAGCGCCACGACGTACGTGCCGTCAAAGTGCGAGATGCCGGCGGCGGCGTACACCACGCCGTCATCCACCACCACGCCACCAGCGACCGGCCATGTGGACATCAGCTGGCCATAGACCGGGATCCAGCGGGCTTCGGGGGCCACCCGGTACGACCACAGCAGGCGGCCGCTGGCCGCTTCCAGCGCGTAGACGCGTCCATCGGCAGAGCCCACGAACAGCCGGTTCTCGGCGACGGTGGGAGGAAAACACACAGCCCCGCCAACATGCGTGGTCCACCGGATCTCTCCCTGCTCGTCGAGTGCTCGCACTGTGCCCGTACGGTCGCCGACAAACGTCAGACCGCCCGCCACGACGGGTGCCGTGGGGAGAGCCGTGGCCACCAGGTGCCGCGACCACAGTGGGCGCACCGCGGCCGGCACCCTGGCTGTCGTGTAGCTGCTGCGCCAACTGTCGCGCTGGTATGCGGGCCAGTCGTCGGGCACGATTGCGAGCGTGGCCAGCGCCGCGGCAGGGTCCGCCCAGCGCTCCAGCTGCGGTTCGACAACGGGAGCTGCGGAGGAGGCACCGGCCGGGCCCAGGCAGATGTGGCCATAGAGCGACAGCTGGCATCCGCACATCCAGGGTCCCCAAAAGAGCAGCCCGTCGGAGATGATCACGCCGTCCTGGCAGGGCGGCCGCATGGGTGCGATGTGTTCGGCCGCGTTCGAGGCGGTGTTCACGCGCACCGTTCCCTCGGCCGCCCGATAGAAGATGCTGTCGATACTGCCGGTGGCCCGCGTGCAGGCGCGGCGCATCGGCAGCGACGCCAGCCGCTGCCCGTCGAAAGAGTACTTGGCACCCGCGTCGTCCGCACCCTGCTGCGGACCGACGCAGTAGAAGCCGTCGTCGCGCAACACCAGCTGCACATTGCCCGGGCTCTTCTGCCAGACCAGGTGGCCGTCTCGGGCCGAGGCCACCACCAGCCGCTCGCGCTGCGGGCCGGCAAAGAAGATCTGCTCCGCGTTGCACTTGATGTACGTCTGCGTGGCGTACCCCGTGACGTAGTGTTGTGCCTGGCCGTTGGGGCCAATCGCATCCAGGAGAGCCCGGTCGCTGTTCTTCCAGAGCAGCGTGCCGTCAGCGCGCTTGATGCCGGCCAGGAACTTCTCCGGACTGTAGCAGAAGATCTGCTCCTCGTTCATGCACATGCCACGGCTGTCAAGATAGTCGTCGTCCCGGTAGGTCCACAACAGTTCGTGCGTGGCCGGATTGAACGCCAGCAGCGTGCGGCCGTAGCCGAAGTTCGTGCGCGGGTCCGCGTAGTCGTGCCCCTTCCACATGTTCCACGGCCAGTGCCCGATGCCGCGGACGTCCGAACGGATGGTGTCCACCGTGACCTCCTCGCCCCCGACCAGCGCATAGAGCACGCCGTCCTGCAGCGCCATCCATTTCCAGACGGGGCCATCCGCAATGCCGGCCGGCACGACGATCTCGTCGCGGATCACGCCGGAGGCTGCGTCAATCACCTTGCACGACTGGTCGTCCGCCAGATACAGCACGTCGGGGGTCGCGATCATCGTGTTGCGGTGGATCATGAAGCCGTCCCGCAACTCGCGCCGCCATTGGATCGTGCCGTTGTAGGCGTTGATGCACAGCAACGAGTTAAGCATCTCGTTCTGGTTGGCCTTGTGCGCGATGTGCCCGCACGCCTTGAACACGCGGCCCCCGGCGGCCACCGTCACTTCCGGCATCGGCGAGAACAGCGGCCCGGCCAAAAACTGCGTGCGATACGGCGCGCGCGCCACCTGGTCGGCCGACGATGGATTGTTGTCCGGCGCGTGATAGGGATGCGTCCAGCTGTCGGTGCCCTCTGCCGGCGGCTTGACCAGCGTTTCACTACCCAGCACCGCTTTGCCGCCAGGGTGCAGCACGCGCAGCACCTCCGACTGCGAGACCGTCGCCACGGCATCGGCTGCGACCCACACATGGTCGGCCAGGTTGTCCGCCAGGTGAATCGACCGCGGATCACCGTGCTCGACGAATACCTGAGTGCCCAGCACCCCCGCGGCGCCGGCCGCCGCCCGCAACGCCGCAATCTGCGCCGGATCCGCCGACTGGAAGTAGATCAGCCGCCGATTGTGGTCCGTCAGACGCACAAGCCAATCGGGGCCGGCCTCCGGCGGAAGCCCCAGCACCACACAGACGCCCAGTTCGACGTCCAGCGTCGGAGCTGACGCCACACACGGCGACCGGCCCGAGACCGCCCACGCGGCCGCCCACGCGGCCAGCCCACACTGCACCCCCACCAGTATCCGCTGACCCAGCATGGCACCGCTCCCTGCGTTTGAATGCGACTGTCACCCTCCACCGAGCCCTTAGCTCTCCTCTCTCCTCTCTACTCTCTCCTCTCTCCTCTCTACTTCCCACTCTGTGGTTCCTCACAGCGGGCGGATCGTCATCTCGCGCACCACGATTTGCATCGTAGCAAATTCATCGCCGGGATGAACCTGGAAGCCGATGCGGCCGCTGTCCGACACGTCCGCCCGCACGTCCACCACCTTCTTTCCATTGAGGAAGATGACCTGCCGGCTGCCGGCAGCCCGGATGACCATGGTATTCCAGCCTTCCCGATCGATGATGCTCGCATCCGTGTTGACCGCTTCGAACGGTCCGCCCGTGCCCCCCGGGCGATACAGCGAGCCGCTCAACGCGAACGGATTCTCGTACTCGAGGATGTCGGCCTGGTACGTCTTCTCACCGCTCTGGTACCGGTACCACACGCCGCTGTTGGCGGGCCATACGACGCGGTAGGTGACGGTGAGTTCGAAATCGTCGTACGTATCAGTGGTGAACAGGTCGCCGGGGGTGTTGCCGGCTCCTTGCCGCCCGATCAACAGGCCATCCTTGACCTCCCACACGGCCTGGCCTTCCGCCGTCCATCCGGCCAGATCCTTGCCATTGAACAGTGCTGTGGTGGGGGCGTCCGGATCGGCCGGGCGGCCGGCCGTCCAGCGAATGGACCGGGCCACAAGCGTCCGGTAACTCGGATGCTCGTACGCGTGGTGGTCATGCCCCAGTTCCAGGTACACCACGCGGCTGCGGCCGTACTGCTTCACCCAGCAGATTTCCGGATCGCTCTGGGGATGATCCGTGGTGAGCAGGACGCGGACATTCGGATCGGTGTCGTAGTTCTTGTAGGTCTCGTCGTGGATCTGAAAATCCTGCAGGCCACGGGTGATCGGGTGATCGGTATCGGCCACCCGGACCTGGATATCCATATCGTGGTAGAACTCGGACGCGGGCACCGTCTGGCCATCGACGGTCCGGGGGGCCACCCGGTAATGACCGCCGATGATCTGGCCGTATTCGGGCCATTCCGGGTGTCCACCCAGGGTATGATGCAGCGCCACCAGTCCGATGCCGCGATTGAGCAGCGCGACGAAGGCCTGTTGTTGTTCGGGTGTGAATCCCGGCACCCACATGTCGTAGAGTACGACGACATCGACCTTGTCAGCCAACTCGGGCGTCAGCCGCGCCGCTGCATCGGGGAACGTGGCGTGTTCGACGGCGATGTCCGGGATGGCCGCGAACATGGCGTTGAACTGTGGCACCTCATATTCGTGTCCGCCGGTGATGACGAGCACCTGGAGTTTGTCCTCTTTGACGGTTGCAGCGCCGTGAGCGAGGGAGACTCCCAGGCACATCTGGAAAGCGACCAACAACAGCAGGGTTCTTCGCGTCAGCATAGACTCAGTCTCCTCAGGCATGAGTAGTTGGCAGGCATGGAACCAGACGCACGTAGTGTCCGCCATTGTAACGCGGGAAACGGGCCCGGTGAGATCCCTGTGCGAGCGATTTCCGCGGGCCCATCTCACGGGGCGATTGGGCCGCCGCGCCCTCCCGGCATGGACTGGCAACCGGCTATCCCAACAGGGTATCATCGGGAGATCGGCGCAGCGGGGGGAGCGGTGCCTGCCGGTTGCTCCGGGCCGCTCCGGGCGTACGGAAGCACGCGCGTGAGGAACTGGCGCACAGAATCAGGAGGTAGGTGGGGTGAGCAGACTGCAGGATTCGGGCCGCTTCGCGGGGCGGCGACCGCGTGGAGCGCTGGCGGACGCTGCACGGCAACTGCTGGTGGCGTGTTGTCTGGTGTTTGCGAGCGGGCCGGTTTTCGCCGGCGGGGGGCCGGAGAACGTGGCACTGGTCGTGAACGCCGACAGCTGGGCGTCTCAGACCGTGGCCAACCACTACCTCCAGTGGCGGCAGATCCCGCCGTCGAACGTCGTGTACCTGACAGGCCTGACCAGTTTCGAGCAGACCGACGTCGAGACGTTTCGCGAGACCATTCTCGTGCCCGTCTTCAAGACGCTGTTCGAACGGGACCTGCTCGAACACGTCGATTATATCGTCTACTCGTCCGACTTTCCCACGGCCATCGATGCGCGTCGCGACCTGGGCGGTGCCGCGCCGGACAAACTCCTGGCCCCCACAGCCTCCCTCACCGGCTTGACCTACCTCTACCAGTTCGTGCTGGCCAAGAACCGCCACTACCTGGAACTGATCAATAACTTCTACGCGCGTCGTCCGCTGCGCGATCTGCAACAGCCGGCGTTGGCGGCCGAACACGGCAAGGCGGTGCAGGAAGCGCAGGAGCTGGCGAGTGCGGGCAAGTGGGACGAAGCGGTGCGCGTCTTGCAGGGGCTGGTCGAGCGGCTGCCGGGGCACGCGCTGCTGCAGTACAAGCTGGCCAGCTGCCTGGCGCGGGCCGGCCAGCCGGAGGCTGCGCTGCGCGCATTGGAGCAGGCGGTGGCAGCAGGCTGGTACGACGCGCGCCGCACGCTGGCCGACACCGATCTGGAGGCGCTGCGCGCTCATCCCGGCTTCCAGACGCTGGTCGACCAGATGGCGGCCAAGAGCCAGGAGCCGCTGGAAATCCAGCCGACGACCGCCTTCCGCTCGAAGTATGTCTGGGATCCTACCGGTGCCCGCGTGGCGGAGCAGGGCGTGCGCTACGTGCTGTCCACCATGCTGGCGGTGACGAGCGGCCGGGGCAATTCGGTCCGTGAAGCCCTGGACTATCTGCAGCGCAGCGTGGCGGCCGACGCCACACACCCCCGGGGCACCATCTATTTCATGAAGAACGACGACGTCCGGTCCACGACGCGGCAGTGGGCGTTTGCCGCGACCGTCCAGGCACTGGCAGGGACCGCCGTGCAGGGCGCCATCGTCGACGGCAGCCTGCCCCAGCAGAAGGACGACGTGCTGGGCGCGATGATCGGCTCCGCCGGAGTGAACTGGAAGAAGTCGGGCAGCACGATCCGGCCCGGGGCGATCTGCGAGCATCTGACGAGCTTCGGGGGAATCCTGACGGAAGGGGCCGGTCAGACGCCGCTGACGGAGTTCCTGCGCTACGGCGCGGCCGGCTCGAGCGGCACGGTTGTCGAGCCGCTGTCGATCCACGCCAAGTTCCCCTCCGCCTTCCTCCACCTGCACTATGTGCGCGGCGCGTCGCTGGCCGAAGCGTACTATCAATCGGTGCTCGGGCCCTACCAACTGCTCATCGTGGGCGATGCCCTGTGCCAGCCGTGGGCCACGCGTCTGGCACTGGAACTGCCGGGCGTCGAGCCTGGGCAGAGTATCACGGGCCAGCTGGTACTGGAACCGCGCGTCACCGGAGTGAGCGACATCAGCGCCGCCGTCGACCACTTCCAGGTGTTCCTGGACGGCAGGCGGCTGGCGGCCGACCCGGCGCGGCAGCGATTCGCCCTGGATACCACGGCGGTGGCCGACGGGTGGCACGAGCTGCGTGTGGTGGCCGTGGCCCCCGGCCCGCTGGAGACCCAGAGCCGGATCATGGTGCCCATCGTCATCGCCAACCAGGGCAGCTCCCTGACGCTCGAGCGCGACGGCTCCGGCGCGGCGGAGATTGCCTACGGCGAACCGCTGACCGTGCGTGCGCGGGCAGCGGCTGCGCAGTCGATCGAGATCCTGCACAACGGCCGCTCGCTCGGCACGATCGAAGGAACCGAGGGCACTCTGCAGGTCGATACGCGCCGCCTGGGGATGGGACCTGTGGCGTTGCAGGCGTCCGCTCGCCTGGCGGGACAGACGTGCCGCAGCGCGCCGCTGGCGCTCACCATCCTGCCCCCGCCGCCGCTGCCGCCGGTGACGGACGTGAACGCCACACAACTGGTCGACGGCCTGCGGCTGACCGTGGGCGACGACCTGCCGGTCATCGTGACCGAAACGAAAGATGTCCGCTGGCTGGCCCAGCTCAACCCGGGGGCGGACCAGCCGCTGGTGCTCGACGCCTACTTCACAGTGCCGGCGGACGATGTGTACCAGTTCCAGTTGGAGGGCAATTCGGTGAGCGCTCTGAAGGTGGACGACCAGCAGATCTGGCCGACTGGCGCCGCTCCCGCCGGCCCCATCGCGTGGACCATGGTGCCGGTGCACCTGCAGCCAGGCACCCATCGCTTCACGCTGACCGGCACGACGGCCCGCGTCCCCACCCTGCGCGTCCGCTTCGGTGGCCCGGGCTGCACGTCACTCGACGGTAAACGGTTTCGACATCTGGAGTAACTGCCGGGGAGGCGGCGGTCCGGACGGCCGGGGCAGCCGTCGCTCCGCATCCCGCTGACCGATCCTGACACAAACCTTGAAGTCCTTGGATCACAGACGATTCGAACACTCTAGTAGCAGAGGACTATCCCATGGTTCACCGTCACAGCAGGCGGTTGTTGACCGGTATCGGGGTCGTGGCGGGCCTGTGCAGCGTGCTGGGCGCCGCGCGCGCCCAGGATCCCGCGCGGCCGCCGAACATCGTGGTGATCTTCATCGACGACATGGGGTACGCCGACATCGGGCCGTTCGGCGCGCAAGGCTACGCCACACCGCATCTGGATCGCCTGGCAGCCGAAGGCATGAAGTTCACCGACTTCGTGGTTTCTTCGGCCGTCTGTTCGGCGTCGCGGGCAGCGCTGATGACGGGCTGTTATCACGGTCGTGTCGGGATCGACGGCGCGCTGGGCCCGCGTGCCGAGATCGGGATTCACGCGCGGGAGATGACGCTCGGCGAGGTGTGCCAGCAGAAAGGTTATGCCACGGCCTGCTTCGGCAAGTGGCATCTCGGCCACCATCCGAAATTCCTGCCGCTCCAGCACGGGTTCGACGAGTACTTCGGCTTGCCCTACTCCAACGACATGTGGCCGCGGCATCCGGACTATGTCGCGCTCCCTCCGGACGCCGCAGCGCGGAAGAAAGGCTTTCCTCCCCTGCCTTTGATCGAGGGGAACCAGGTAGTGAACAGCGACGTGACCCCGCAGGATCAGGAATCGCTGACCACCTGGTACACGGAACACGCGGTGGACTTCATCCAGCGGCACGCGGCGCAGCCCTTCTTGCTGTACGTGCCGCACAGCATGGTGCATGTTCCGCTATACGTCTCGGACAAGTTCCGCGGCCAGAGCGCTCGCGGCCTCTTTGGGGACGTCGTGATGGAAGTCGACTGGTCGGTCGGCCAGATTCTGGCAGCGCTCGAGCGCAACGGGCTCGACAGTCAGACGCTGGTCATCTTCACAGCCGACAATGGCCCCTGGTTGAGCTACGGCGAGCACGCCGGCTCCGCCGGGCCACTGCGGGAAGGCAAGGGGACCGAATTCGAGGGAGGGATCCGCGAGCCGACGTTGATGCGCTGGCCGGGCAGGATCCCGGCCGGCAGCGTGTGCGACGAACTGGCTTCGACGATCGACATCCTGCCCACCGTCGCCGCCCTCATCGGCGCCGAACTGCCAGCCCACAAGATCGACGGCAAGGATATCCGGCCGCTGATGTTCGCCGAGCCCGGCGCACAGTCACCCCACGATGCGTTCTGGTGCTACCTGGCCAGCAACGAACTGCAGGCGGTCCGGGATCGGCGCTGGAAGCTGCATCTGCCCCACAACTACCGTACGCTCGCCGGGAAACCGGGAGGCAGCGGCGGCTCGCCCGCCCCCTACAGCGTCGCCAGCATCGGCCTGGAGCTGTTCGACCTCAAATCCGACCCGGGCGAATCGACGAACGTGGCGGACCAGCACCCGGACGAGGTGGCGCGTCTGCAGCAATGGGCCGAACGTGCGCGGGTCGAACTGGGGGACCGCCTGACCGACCGCGAAGGGAACGCCGTCCGCCCCGCCGCCAGACTCGAACCGGGCGACACACGGCTGGTCGACTAGCGGGGCACGTGCGGGCGCGTCGGGATCACCACGCGAATCGGAATCGAGCAGGACCGGCGCGGCACGCCAGGCGCGTCAATCCAGCGACGGCTGCACCAACTGGCCGAGCGACTGCGCGGCGGTGTCTTCGTACGCCCCGAAGAACTCGGAGTTGCAGTCGAGCCAGAGCGTGATCCGGTGCCGCTCGTCGGCAGACAGCTTAACGCCGTAGTGCGTCTCCGACAGGTAGGGGAGCAGATCGGACGCGCGCGCACCGAACTGGCCCGGGCTCGTCCGCGCGCCGCCGTGCCGACCCGTCAGGATCGACCCGTTGGTGACGTGGAAGTAGAAGCCGTACTTCGGGGCCAGGTTGGTGTACGACCGTGTCCAGCCGTGCGGGCCTTCGACCACTCCGGCCAGGTCGAGCGCGCCGCGCGACTGGTGGCAATCGACGCAGTTGCGGTCCAGCACGCCCTGGACCAGCCGGACGAAGTTGAACGGGTTCGAGCCCTCGACGTCCGGTGCGATCGGGGACGGCCCGCGCCGCATGGCCAAGGGGACCTCGGCAATGCTCGCCGCTCCCGCGCGCGGTTCGTGACACCCCTGGCACGTCAGTTGCTCGCCCGGATGCACGTACGTCCCGCTGCGCATCGACTGGATGGCCAGCCCCTGTTGATCCAGGGCCTGGAAGTAGATCTCTTTGCCCACCGGCGCTTCGAAATACACGCTGCCATCCTCTTCCACGGGCACCGTGCCCAGCACCGCGCGCGCGTTGGTCTGCTCGGCCACCCCGATCCGCGGCTCATTGGGGGGCGCCGTGGTCTTGGGCAGCACCTGTAGCACCCGCAGCGCCGCGATCTTCGTCTCCGCCGGCCACTGGAAGTCACTGTCGTAGACGTTCACCACCCCGATCGTTGCCACCGGTGGCGTGCCGGCGCGCGCCAGCGCCTCGGCCGTCTGCGTCGTCTGGTCGGGAATCACCGGCGGGCAGGGGCGGGCCCGCAGCGGTATGGGGCTCAAACACGAGATCGCCGGATCGCGGTAGATCAGCTCCCGGTTGCCGAACCGATCGAGCCAGTAGATACCGCGATTCTTCGCCTCCGCGTCGTAGACGCACAGATAATCGTCTTCGCTCAGCGGCCAGGGGGTGCCGTAGCGGGACAGCTGGCGGATGTTCTCCCGCCCCCCTTCCGCCTCCACAAAGGGCGTCTCCGGCGTCAGCCGCGTCAGCTGTGACATGGCATTGTCATCCGGCAGGCGGGGGTCGATCAGCACCAGGGAGCCCAGCGCATTGCCGTGGTGCGCGCCGGCCACAGCGACGAATTTCTGCGAGCCGGGAATGGCCCGGATGTCCATCTCCATCCAGGGACGCGTCTCCCGCCGCTCGGGATAGTTCCCGTGCGGCGAACGGGGATTTCGCCCATCGGGATAGCAGGTCCAGATGTGATGCGCGATGTTCGTGTCGCGGTCCACGTAGTCCCAGCGTGTGTAGACGAGCATGCCGTCATGCGTCACGCTCGGCTGCCACTCGTGCGTCTCATGGTAGCTGAGCCGCACAATGTCGCTGCCGTCGAGATTCATCGAATGCAGCGTGTAGACGGGGCAGTGCCGGCCGCAGCGCAGATAGCCGCCGCGGCGCTCGGAGATGAAGGCCACACGGCCGTTGGGCAGGAAACAGGGGTCAAAGTCGTTCCAGGCCCCGTCCGTCAGCTGCACCAGGTTGCCGCCGTCGGCATCGCATCGGAAGATGTGGTAGCTGCACTCCGGCGTCCACTCGTAGCACTCCTGCCCCTGATACTTCTCCCACGCCCCGGCCTGGCTGTAGGCGAACAGGATCGTCCGGCCATCAAACGAGACTTCGGGCGACAGGAACGTGCCTCCCACGAGCTGCGTCCCTTGCAGCCGGCCATTCTGCACAACGGAGTGCTCCAGCAGATTGCGGACCTCCGGCTGATCACTCCACGGATGGACCAGCACGAACAGGCCGCCCCCCGGCCTGGCGTTGCAGCCGTAGAACTGGTCGCACATGTGGAAGACGCCGACCGAATCGTGGCGTTTGAGGAACAGCAACTGATCGCAATCGAGTCGCGGGTTGCAGAACGCAATCTGCCGGGCGAGCCGCCGGGCTTCGGCCGCGATCTCCGGCAGCGCCACGGCCGCGGGTGGGGCATCCGGCTCCTGCCCGGCCACACGCTGCATCAGTTCCGCGACGCGTGCGGCGAGCGGTTGCAGGCGCTGCGCGTTCTCGGGTGTCGCCAGCCGTGCCGCCAGGGCGCCGGCCCGCGTCAGCATGTCCTGCACCTGTTCCGCCGAGTCAACTTCAACTGCCGGAACGACGCCGGCCGTGTCGGCCGCCGCCGCGCGTGAGGGCAGCAGGGCACAGGCTATGCAGATGGCCAGCAGGGTGGACCAGCCCGCGCGAAGCGCGAGACGCAGTGGTTTGCGGTTGCCGCGTTGCATGGATTTCGCCTCCCGAGTGTCCGTGGCACGCCGGCGGCCATTGTACCGCGACCATTGTACCATCGCCCAATCGCCCGTGGATACCGCGCCGCCCATCCGGCCCGCGGGTCAGCCCCCCCAGTTCACAGCGCGCCGCACCAGCGTCTCGTAGTTGGTCAGCGTGCGTTGCTCGATCTTCCGGCCCACCGGGCAGGCGGTGGGCATCAGGACGAAGCCGCGTCCCGGGCCGGCGGTCCCCTGCTCGAGTGTCTGGCACACCAGCGTGTCGAACCGGGCCGGCTCCATCCGTTCGATGTCGGCGACTTCCACGTTTCCGAACAGCACAAGCTGCTGGCCGTAACGCTCCCGGACATAGTCCATGGTGACATCGCCCAGCGGCGGCGGCTCGAGCGGATCGATCGCATCCGCCTGCATGCCGACGATCATGTCCAGCAGATGGCGTGTGCGACCGTGACAGTGAATGCGGACCCAGCCGCCGTGCGCGTGGATCGCCTCCACCATGGGAGTCACATACCGCACGACATACTCCTCGAACAGCTGCGGCGGCAGGTACGGTTCGGCCGCATACTCGGGCCCGTAGATGCGCCACAGCCGCCCCGGAAACGCCCGGGCCACCTGCTCGGTCCGGCGCTGCAGCGGCCCGGCCAGCTTTTGCAGCAACCGGTGGAACAGCGCGCGTTCCGTGAAGGCGACAATCGTGTAGTCCTGCATGCTGAACAGCGTGGCCGCCGCACAGAGCGGATCCTCCGTGTCGACCATCACGATGCCGCGATCCCCCACCGACTGCTCCTCGGCAGACAACGGGTCCACCGCGATCGGCTCGTCGAAGAACGCGTCGGGCAGCTGCAGATAGGCCAGCAGATCGTCCCGGTCTTTGAGCAGGTGTTCGACCGTCCAGAGGGTATCGACGTCCTTCTCGCGCCGCATCTGGCAGGTGAGCTGGCGGCCACCGATCTGCACCGTCACACGCGTGTGGCGGCAGCCGTCCTGTTCCCACGACTCGGTCTGCATCAGCTCGTCGCGCACCGACCGGGCGCCGGACGGCGACGACTGGTCCCAGGCCACATGCGACTGGGCGCGCACGGCGCTTCGCAAGCGAATCAGGTCGGTTTCCCCCTCGGCGAGTTCCAGCAGCGGGCGCCAGGTCGGGTCGCGGTACACGTTGTACGGATCGGGATCGGTGGGGTCCATCTGCAGGCCGCCGATCTCGTACAGGCTGACCGGCGGCCGATCCACCGCCCCGCCGCGCAGCGTCGCCATGAGCCGGTCGCGGCGCGTCATGGGTCGTGTCATGTGTCGTCCAATACCATCTGGCAGTAACTCTCGTAGCGCCGCACGTCGAGTTTCCCGTCGGCCGCCGCGTCCTTGACGGCACACCCTTCTTCATGCGTGTGCGTGCAGTCGGGAAAGCGGCAGCGGCTCACAAACGGCCGCTGGTCGCGGAAATAGCCGGCCACTTCTTCCGGGATCACATCCCACAGCTGGAACTGCCGGATGCCCGGTGTGTCGACGACGTAGCCGCCGATCTGCAGCGGGATGAGCTGCGCCGTGGTCGTCGTGTGCCGTCCCTTCTGCGTCTCGTCACTGACCGTCCGCACGCGGAGCTGCAGATCCGGCTGGATCGCGTTGAGCAGCGACGACTTGCCGACGCCGCTCTGCCCCGCTACCACGCTCTGCTGGTTGGCCAGGACGCGTTGCAGGCGGTCAATGCCGAACCCCGTCGTTCCCG
>DAISIS010000066.1:0-16688 GCA_036821925.1 Pirellulaceae bacterium | reverse complement strand
GGTCAGCACGTTGACGGTGCCGTCCGGATGGAGCAGTTCGCCGTAGCGGAATGTCACCACCTGCCCGGCACTGCCGGCGCCCAGGCGAAAACGCACCTGCCCCGCGAAGTTCCGCCCCAGATCGACGACATGCACACCCGCGCGCAGCGTGTGGACCGCCGCGGCCGGCCACGTCTCCCGCACACGCACCGGAGGCGCCACACGCGGCGCCAGCACGCCAGCAGGCCCGGCCACCGACACCGCCGGCCGCCACGCCGCGTCGTCGAATCCCGCCTGCTGCCAGCCGGGCGTCTCACGCCGCGCATCGTAGACCTCACCCAGATAGAGGCTGTTCCGCAGAAGTGGCCCGCCCGACACCCGCCAGGAAGCGTCGCTCACCACCGTCTCCACCGTGCCGTCCTCGTAACGGATCTCGAGTTTCGCCACCAGACACGGGCGCCCGACTGCCAGCGCGTCGCGCAGATTGAATCGGCCCCACATCCGCAGCGGCAACGGGTTGTACCACCCGTTGCCCAATGTAACCGACAATACGTTGTCACCACTCGTCAGAGCCTCGGCCACGTCGTACGTGTCGTACAGGATGCGCTGGCCATACGGCGTCCACAGCGGCGCAAGCGCGTTGTCGGACAGCGGCCGCCCGTTGACCGACACCTCGTAGAAACCCAGCCCGGCAATCTGCAGCGATGCCGTTCGGATCGCCCGCGGCGCCGAGAATGTCTTGCGGAACTGCGGCGCCGGGTCGTCCGCATAGTACCCTGCGTCGCTCGACGGCTGCTCGCTTCCGTCGCCGATCCACACAGCACCCGACCAGTCGCCAGTGCCGGAAGCGGGGCCGGGCTCGGGCAGACCGGCCGTCCCTGTCTTGCCAGCCACCGCCCCAATCAGGATGATGAACAATGCGTGACACGCCGGAAACTTCATTCGTCTCTCTCCACCTGCGTAGCCCAACCGCCGACTTGCCTTGGGGACGGGCCACACGGACAACCGGAGCAGGACGCCCTGCGCCGGCCCGCCCTCACGGGACTGAGTATCATCACAGTATAAGCCAAGATGCCGGGCCTGTGTGACGAGGCCGCGGACTGACGATATGATGGCGTGTACCTGCGTCAGCCCGGTACATTGACACGAGGAGTTCCACGATGCGACTTTCGCTCTATCGATCCGTGTGGGTCCTGGTCCTGGCGGCTCTCGGAGACGCCCGGGCGCCGGCCGGGGAGATCGAGTTCTTCCCGGTGGTGACGCAGTTCTCGCCCGTGCCGGCCGGACCAGGCTGGCGCGGCGAAGAAGGCCCGTTGAGCGCAGAGACGCTGCGGGCGACAGTGGACAACCTGTGGGACCACGGCGTGCGCGGCATCATGATTCCCACGCACCGCCCGGCGGAGGAGGAGGCGATCATCCTGGCGCACGCGCGGTCGAAGGGCATGGTCTTCACGTGGGAGGCCGGTGCGCTGGAGATCTTCGGGCGGACGGAGCCGCCGCAGCCGTGCGTGTACTCGCCCGAATACGCCCAGGCAGTGCGGGACACGGCCGAGCGGGCGTTGGCCCGCTGGAAGGACCTGGATGGGTTGTACAACACCCTGATCTATCAGGACGAGCCATTCCATTGGGGCCCGCAGTCGTTCGGCTACAATGCGGAGGTGCGCGCGGAATTCGAGCGGCGGTACGGCTACGCGCTACCGCCGGATCTGGAGAGCGTCCGCAGTGACCCTCGCAAATGGGCCGACGTGCTGAACTTCCGCTCGAGCTACTTCCCCGACGGCTGGCGGCAGGTGTACCGCATCGTCAAGGAGATCGCGCCGCAACTGCGGACGACGCTGACGCATGACAGCCACAACACCTTCGGCGGCGGATGCACGTCGCATGCAGAACTTGCCCTGGACGACGTGTTCCATTGGGGCGGCGATTTCGCCGACCTGTTCCTCTATGACATCTATCCGTACATGATGTTCGACTTCCGGTTCGGGCGCGTGGGACAGGTGCCCAAGCCGCGGATGAGCCAGACACATTACTCCTTCGCCCAGATGCGCGGTCTGACCACCGCCGCGAACAAGGAGCTGGGCTTCTGGGTCGGCACTTACCACCCCGCCTGGTTCGCCGGCTTCCTCTCGCCCGAGCTGGAAGCCATGCACTGGGTGGAAAGCGAGACCAGCATGACCGCGGTGGCGCAGGGGGCCAACTACCTGCTGACCGGCTACAACGTCCCCGCCAGCGCCGGGCACTGGGAATCCTTCGGGAAGGGACTGAACCTGCTGCAACAGGCCGGCGCACGACTGCTGGACGCACCGAAGGTCCGCGCCAAAGCCTGCATGCTCTTTCCGCGCACCCAGTACCTCCAGCTGCAGCAGGAATACTTCAACGTCGGACTGTCATTCGAGCTGTTCCTGCGCGCCTTTGGCGAACTGGACCTGCTGCACGAGGACCAGGTTACCGACCAGTCGCTGCTGGGTTACGATCTGCTCGTGCTGTTCGATGTGGAGTTGCTGCCCGAAGCGGTCGCGCAGCACATTGCCGGCTTCGTGCGGCAGGGTGGAACCGTGATCGCCGACTGCGTGCCGCGCCGGAACGAGCTGCGCGAGTCGATGACTGTGTGTGAGGAACTCTTCGGGGTCCGCGATGCGCAGACGAACCGCATTGCGCGGGCAGGGCACTGGGTGCCCTATGTCACACAGCCCCCCGTCTGGGCGAATATGCCGGCCGCGCCGCCCGACGAGACGCGTTTCGAGACGGCGCAGCTCGAGGGGCAGGCGCTGGGCGTGGACCTCGCCCTCCCGCTGATCAGTCCCCGGACCTGCACGGTCACCGACGGGCAGGTCCTGGCCACCACCTCAGCCGGCGCGCCGGCGCTGGTCCGCAAGCAGACGGGCGCCGGCCAGACGTTCCTGCTCGGCTTCTGCCTGCAAGACACCTACTTCGGCACCTGGGACAAGGACGACCCGGCTGCCCGCAGCCAGCTGCAGGCGCTGCTGGCAGCCATCACGCGCGCAGCGGGCGTCCGCGCGCACGTGCATTCGTCCAATCCCGATATCGAGGCGGCCGTGCGGGCTAACGAGCAGGAGGGCTTTCTGTTCGTGATCAACCATGAAGCCCAGGAGGCGTCAACGACCGTGCGGGTCGCCGATCTGCCGTTTCGCGTGGGGCAGGTCGTCAACCTGGAAGACGGCCATCCGGTGGCGTTTGCGCGGGAAGGTGCGGAGGCGATCCGCCTGACACCTTCCGTGCCGGTGGGCGGCACCATGCTCGCAGCGCTCAAGCCGGCCGGCGCGCGTGACACGTTCACGTTGTGGCAACTGCCGAGCCAGACGCCCGTGCAGATGATGTCTTATGTACTGCAGACGGCGCACGATCAGGTCGTGGTTATCGACGGGGGCAACGCGGGTGATGCCCCCTATCTGCGTGAGTTCATCAACGGCCTGGGTGGGAAGGTCGAAGCGTGGATCATCACGCATCCGCACAGCGACCATTTCGCAGCTCTCACGGAAATCCTCCAGGCACCCGGCGTGCCGGAGATCAAAGCGATCTACGGCTCGCTCCCGGACGAAGCCTGGGTCGCGCAGCACGGCAGCGAAGGGGAACTGAAGTCGTATCGCACCATGGCGCGCGCGTTGGAGGCCTCCCACCGCACGGTCATCGAACTCTCACTCGGCCAGACGCTGGACATCGACGGCGTGCAGATCGAAGTCCTCGGCGTGAAGAACCCGGAAATCACCGCCAACGCGATCAACAACTCCAGCATGGTCCTGCGCGTCTCCGATCCGCACAAAGTGGTGCTGTTTCTGGCCGACCTCGGAGCGGAAGGGGGTGACAAGCTGCTTGCCGGCCCCTACGCCGACAGACTGCCTGCCGACTATGTGCAGATGGCCCATCATGGCCAGAACGGCGTCCGCGAAAACGTCTACCAGGCGATCCGCCCCAGGTTCTGCCTGTGGCCGACGCCGAAGTGGCTGTGGGACAACGACAATGGTGGCGGACCAGGTTCGGGCCCGTGGCGCACGCTCGAGGTGCGACAGTGGATGGAGAAACTCCCCATCCAGGCTCACTACCGCTGCTGGGAAGGGCTGCAGATGATCCCGTAGGACTGCCGCCCGGCCAGCGCGAGCTGCGTCAATCCGGCGGGAGCATCTGCAGCAGGGCGGTTTCACCGGCTTGCATTGTCAGGGTGACGGTTGCGGCCTGGCGCGACAGGATCTGGTTCGCCATCACGTCCACGATCTTCGCCGGTCGCGGCAGATGAAGTGTCTTGTCTCCGGCCGTGCGGGCGTGCACGCAGGCAAACTGGCCGTCGGTGTCCAGCGCATCATCGGTTTCCAGGTACACGTGAGCGCCGGCGGCGCGCGCGATCTGCCGCAGGAGTGCCGGAGGCATGCCGACCGTGGCGTAGTAGATGGAGGTCCAGCCATCTGCCTGCCGGCGCACGAGCCCTGGCTGGCCGTTGTGGAGCAGGGTGCCGAGCGTTTCCGCGGAGGCGTCGTCTGCCCAGAAGACCGGGCCATTGACTGCGTTCCAGCCGATCGGATCTGCGCCCGGGATCTGAATCTGCAGCGGCGCTGTCTGGTCGAATGCGGCGACCAGATTGATGCCCGTGACGGCCTTCATACTGGCGGCCGAGAGGCCCTCGTCCGTGACGGCGCCGGGGGCGAAGATCCACACTGAGGTGGCCCCGCGCCGCTTCACCTTCTCGTCGACGGAACACCGAGTCGCCGCGTCCACATAGCAGGCGTTGAGAAACACGTAGACCTTGTACTCAGGGAGATCCGGCCGGTTGAGGTCGGAGAGCAGATACAGATCCGCCGGCACGCCCACCCGCGGCAGGCTGACCACCTGTTCGAGCACCGCCGGCGTCCAGACGTCCGCGGGTCTCATCCGGTAGGCCGATTCGGCGCTGATGAACACCGCCATGTCCGCCTGGAAGGGCTGCCGGACCTCCATGGCCCGGTCGGCCAGCGCTCGCATGGCCGCCAGATCAGCCAGGAGTGTCCGATCGGAGAACCAGCCGCCCGCCATGTCGAACCACGAGATGGCGGTGCGGCGCGCCAGCATTTCGCCGAATTCGCGCCACAACACCGCCCGCGACTCGGCCAGATCCTGGACGCGACCGTAGCCCGCGCCCGGGTCCGTCAGATGGGTGCGAATATCCGACTCGTTGATCCAGAGTTTGCCGTGCAGCTTGACGGAGGCCGAGGCGGTCATGAACGTGCTCGTGCCGCCGATCTCGCGCCCGGTGTACACCGGGGGGCTCATCAGGAAGTCAATGTCCGGCGACTCCAGGACCCGGGCCAGGGCCAGGTGCGCGGAATCCTGCTGGTGGATCCCGTGCTGGGTGAGATAGCCGTAGTACGCTCCCGCAAGCGACCGGCCGCCGGTCGCATCCTTCACGATGCGTGCGAAGTGGAGGATGCTCGCCGCCATCGTCTCCGACAGGTACTGATAGAAATCGATCACGTGCTGCTCTCTGGTCGGATCGCGCAGCACGCCAGCGGTCGCAGTGGTGCGCGCGTCGAGGGCCGGCAGTTCCGCCCCGTCCAGGCTGGCCGCGGGATCGCGCCAGGCTGCCTGCAGCGCCGCGTCCGTACCGTAGTGCGTTCGCAGCCACGCGCGGAACGCGCGCCGCGATGGTTCGCTGTAGTCGGCCCACTTGTTGTTCCAGATGCCCCACTCCTGCCACTCGGCCGAATGGCCGCTGCACAGGATGTACCCGAGAATCCGATCGGCGTACACACTCGACTGCAGGTGCACGAGCAGCCGGCGGAGGTCGTCCCCCATCTCTGTGCGCCACTTCTCTGAGCCAAACGACTGCGGGCCCCGGGTGCCATCCGAGTAGACGCACAGCTCCTGCGGGTTCTGTGCCTGCCACCAGGCCGGTGGCGTGACGTACAGGTGCGGGAGGAACCATGCCTCGGGGTCCGCATCGAGAAGCGCAACGAAGTACGCGTCAAAGCCGCTGTAGTCGTACTCGTCTTCCGTCCGATGCCCGAGGTCCCCGGCACCGGACGTGCCGAACCAGTCGCTGTAGACGTGGATCCCCGCCTCCGCGAACTCCTTGTGCCGTGCCAGGTGCCGACCGTCCCCCACCAGGAACGTCATGCCCGCCAGTGGCTTCCCCTCCACGTGGATCGTCGGGTCGCCGCCGAGGCGCCGGACGTCAACCTGCGGCGGCCGCTGAGTCGCCTGGCGAGGGTTCTGCAGATCGATGCGCGCCAGCGCCGGGCCGGTTCCGCTAGAGTCATTCAGCTCGTACACGCCGGCACAGACTGTGACCGCGCCGGCCGACATGTACCGGGACGTGGGAAACTCCGCCGCCACCACCGTTTCCCGTTCGCGCACGTCGATCAACTGCTCCCGGTCGCCCAGCACCGTAGCGCCGCGCATGAGCCGCACGTACGCGCGCGCGGTCGCCAGCGACGGCGGCGTCTCCAGTGGCTGGAAGGTGACGGAAACGCGCAGCATCTCTCCGGCCTGCGTCTGCCGGGGAGCCTGGACGCGCGGCGTACGCATCGTCCCGAACGGCTCCTGCGTGATGCCTTCCGCAAGCGGCTCGTCCGTCAAGCGGACGTGGCTCAGCAGCACCTGCCGATCCGCGTCGTTCCCCGGATCGATGCGGAAGGAAACAACGCGCTGCTCGGATCCACCCCAGCGCGCCGACGCCGGGGCTGCGCTGGACTCGTGCGCCGCACAGGTGTTCAGATCCAGGCGGTACGTCGCCCAACCGCGCTGGATCGCGAACTTGCCCATCAGGCCCCACTCGCCGTTCGGGCACTGGTAGTAGATGTCAAGCAAGTCGGCCGGCGCCGAAGAATACAGTCGAACCTCCAGGTAGTGCAGCGCCGCCGCATCGATCCCCTCGGGCGGCACCTGCAGGTACACGTACGGATCCCACCCGACCACTCCCCGCAGTGCGCCGTCGCCAATCCGCGAGTGGGTGAAGTTGTGGACGGCGGCCACGTCACGCTCAGCGCTGAATCGCCACTCCAGTGCGGCAAACGCCGCCGGCGCGCCGCTGCCAACTGTCGCCAGCAAGAACAGAGCGAGCAGACGCAAACGCGTTTCAGAACACGACGGCATTTCAAACTCCTTTCGACCGGCTGAGAGGCCCGCGTGGCAGGATGCGGATCCCCATGCGTCGCTCCAGCTGCACGGACAGCCACGCGAAGAGCGCGATCAACACGCATGTCTTGCAGAGCGCTGCGGCGAGCAGGCCGAACCGCGGGATCGTCAGTTCCGCCAGCACAACCATCAGGACGAGTGCCACGACCAGGCCGGGGACTGGCACCCGTTCGTGGCCGCCATAGCTCAGCAGCGGCCAGGCGATACTGAGCGCGCCGATGACCACATTCCCGAGCGTGAGGATGACCAGGGCGGGATACCCTTCCACAAACTCACGGCCGAAGAGCGCCAGCACCGGTTTGCCGAACAGGATGAGCAGCACCGCGACGGCGCTGGACAGCGCCAGGATGAGCTGCACGGACTTCCGGATCAGGGTCTGGATTTCGCTGGTCCGCCCCGCCTCCACCAGCGGGGAGATGCGCGGCGACAGAATGAGCGAAACGGCGGTGAAGCTCAGAAACGCGAAGTCCGACGTCTTGACGCACGCCAGCAGGATGCCCACATGCTCTTCATCACCTACGTGCTCCATGACGTAGATGTCTGTCTGCCCCAACGTGTAGTAGACGAGTGTCGTGATGATCATGGGCAGGGCGGTCTTGGCCCACGTGCGGAGGTCGTAGACCGCCTCCGCGCGCCAGATCGTGCCGGGAAAGGTCCTGCTCAACAGGTAACCGTAGAACGGAAGCAGTACAACGACACTCACCCCGTAAGCGATCACCGCCCGGTGGCCAGTCAGTAGTCCGGACTCGGACAGGAGCAGATAGCCCGCGCACAACATGAATACCGGGCAGAAGACCATCTGCAACACGTTGGCCCGCACCATAGACCGCTCGTGATTGGCCAGCGTGTGATAGAGGAAATTGGCGACCCCCAGCAACGGGACGATCCACCAGATCAGCGCCACCGGGTGCTCCGCTTCGCTCGTCCGGGCGAAGTGGTAGTAGCCGTAACCGACCAGGCAGACGAGCAGTGTCAGCGTGCCGATCGCCAGCAGGTGACTCTGCAGGAACCCCCGCACATGCCCGTGCCGGTCCGCCGCAAGATACGCCGGGACGAAGCGGGGCACCGATTCATCGGTGCCCAGGTTGGCGGCGTTGGCCAGGAGCAGCGCCAGAGAGACGGCGACGCCGAAATCTCCGTACGCCACATGCCCCAGCCAGCGGCCGAACAGCAGGTTGCTCAGATAGTCCGCGACGCAGCTGGCCAGCAAAATCAGGATGAAGATGCTCGACGTGCGCGCCAGCGGCAGAGCGGCGCTCCCGATCGTGTCAGGTGTGGATCCCAGACAGGATTCGGTTCCCATGGAAATGCCTCGGACAACGGGACAGGAGCGGCGCACAACCGCACCTTCTTCCTTCGGAAAGGTCATGACCTTTCTTGAGGACTTGTCGGCGGAGCTGCGGCGACGGTTCGTGGCGATCAGCCCAACGTATACTGGGGGATCTTCATCGTCTCGCCGTCTTTGAGGGCCGAGTTGTGCGCTACAACCCCGGCTACCGTCATGTTGAGCGCCTGGGCGATGTCCACCAGCGGTTTGCGGTCGGCCAGGATCGACAGCACGAACTCATTCATCAGCTGGCCGTGCGAGCCGCCGTGACCGCCGGCTTCGACGCCCGGTGGCAGCGGCGGGCGCTTGACCGGCGGCAGATTCGTCTCCAAGCCCTCGTACTGGCCATAGTACGTTCCCTTCTGCCCGCGAATGCGCCCCATCTCGCCGCTGAATCCTGGCGTGTCCCAGCTGACGGCCATTCGTGACATGCCCCCTTCACTCGTCCGGAACATGGCGATCTCCGTCCCGAACGGGTTCTGGTAACGGTTATTGTCCGCCTGCAACCACGGGGTCAAACTCGGCATCCCGAGACAACTCACCTCCGTGAAACTCCCCGCCGTAACGCCCATGTAATACGCGTTGGAATGCGTGGGATACCACTGCGGCGGGTTGCCGATGCGCCAGCCCTTGTACGAGTCAATTGGATCCTTGGCGTAGTGATAGTACTCACCTTCGGAATAGACGAGCTTGCCGAACGCGCCTGCCTGGTAGAGTACGCGCATCGCGTGGCAATCTTCATGGAAGTAGGACGTCTCGAACATCATGTACTTGCGGCCGCTGGTCTTCACCGCTTCGAACAGCGCGTCGGCATCCTCCAGCGAACCGAAGGCGGCCGGCACGGCGCAGGCCACGTGCTTGCCGTGTTTCAGGACTTCCATGCAGTGCCGCGCGTGGCTGGGCGCGTCCGTCGCTACGAACACCGCCTCCAGCGTCTCGTCTTTGATCAGTTCTTCGAGCGAAGGATAGGTCTTCTCGCAACGGCAGGCCTTGGCCAGGGCCGCACAGCGATCGGGAAACAGGTCACTGACGGCCGCCACCTCGACGTTCGGATGATCCTGGAAGCTGAAGGCCGCCCCGAACTGGCAGACGCCGAATCCCACAATGCCCACGCGGATCCTGCGATCCGAGATCGGCTCCCATCCCTGTGACGCGGCCGGATCCGTAGGCGCCTGCTCGAAACCCTGAATCGGTTGCTTCGCCTGCTCCTGCGCTAACCCGGATCCCGCCAGTCCCCACGCTGCCGTGCCCATCCCCATTGCCTGCAGAAACGCTCGTCGCGAACTTGAAGCCGCCATCGCAGTCTCCCTCGAAGAATGATGCCTGGAAATCGTCTTCGCCATTATGATCAGTCGGATCCCCGGTTGCCAATCCGACGACGCCGCGCCGCCCGGATGCGGTGGGCCGGTGTCAGGCGTCTGGTGTCAGGTGTCTGGACTTGCGTGCTGCTGCGCCGTTGCAGGTCTCCGCCCGGACAGGCCGCGGGCCGGTCATGGTTGCGTCCGGGCCTCGGTGGCCGCGGCGAACGTCGCTTCCAGCGTCTGTCCCTTCTGCAGCCGGACTGCAAACTGCTCGCCGGTCTTCTCTACGCCGTCGCGGTTCCACACCGGCTGCCGGCCGCCGAAGTTGTCGCGGATGCGGACCGTACCGTCCTTGCCTGCGACGATGCGCAGCCAGGTAGTCGCGCCGTGCTCGCGCCGCGCCGAGACCCGATGCCCCCCTTCCGCGCGCAGATCGGTAAACGCGGCATCCGCCCACCGCTGTGGCGCAGCCGGAAACACGCGGATGATCTCCGTGTCCCGCTGGCCGGGCGTCGGGCTCCAGCTCTGCAGCAGCATTTCGTGCACCGCCTGTGCGGCGAGGAAGTTGCCCTCGAGCGTAAACGGGCGGTAGGTGAAACTGGACAGACCGCTTTGCGTCTGGTCGCCGTTGGCATGGAATCCGTTACGGAGCACAAACGCCCGGCAGAAAGCGTCCAGGTATTGGAGTGCGCCCTCCGCGTCGCCCACGCGCGCCCGCAGGCAGCTCATCCAGGAAAAACTGTAACCGCACCAGGCCGACGTGCCCAGCGCGTCCCACTGTGCCAGCGATGCTTCGATCCGCCGCGCGTCCACCGCATCCCCTTCGCAGGTGATCAGGTTGAACGGATACAGCCCGATGATGTTCGACAGGTGGCGGTGCGAGGAGGGGAGGGGCGTCTGGGCGTCGACCAGCAGCAGGCCGGTATCATCGGTGTGGAAATCCCCCAGCGCGTCCGCCGCCTGCGCCCATCGCCTGGCCTCGTCCAGCTCGCCGCACGCGTCAGCCATTTCCTGCAGTGCGAGGAAGAGCATCTTCAGGCACATCTGATCGTAGTTCGAGTTCGGTTCGAGCCACGCGCGCGGACTGTTGTCAAAGATCTCGGGAGAGGAGGACAGCGGCAGTTTCAGCAGGCCGTCCGCTCCGGGCTTGAGCAGGCCGAGCATGCACGTGCCGACCCCCGAGCACCACGGATATGCGCGCTGGCGCAGAAACGCGTCGTCAGCGGTATAGCGCCAGTGCAGGTAGAACAGGTGTGCACTCCAGGCGCTCATCGTCGGCGACATGCTGTATTGCCCCCAGCCACCCAGCGGCTGGCCGGCCAACGACATGACGCCGGGGCAGGCCAGGCCAGACGTGCCGTAGAAGTCCCGGGCGAATTCCGCAAACACCTCGCGGCGGTCCCACAAGTAGTCGAGATACGAGAGCCCTTCGTCAAAGTGGCCGGCATGCTGGTACGCGATGTACGTCATCTGCGTGTTGAGGTCATTGTGGTAGTCCCCTTTCCACGGAGGCAGGCCGCCATCGTCGGCCGTCCAGACGCCCTGCAGCGGCATGGGAGGTGCGCCGCGCCGCGAGGCGGCGCCGTGGAAGTACTGCACCAGGTGGTACTGCCGCGAGATCGCCAGCGCCACCGGCGGCAACGTCACCGAGGACTGGCTCCAGAACGCCTCCCACCACTGAGCGTGCGGTGCGTGCAGCGCCTCGTAGCCGGCCTCCAGCGCCGCCGCACAGCGCGTGCGCGCCAGGCTCAGCACGTCCGCGGCGTCGTTGGTCGACGTGACGGCCACCGCCAGCAACGTCGCGTCCTCCGTGCGTCGTTGGGCGACACACACGCAGTACTTGAAGCCGTCGGCCGCGTCCTGGACATACCATCTGGCGGCTCCCTCCGCGTCATGCTGCGCCGGCGGATACCCCAGCTGACTGACGGCCCCGCCACTGCTCGGACCCGCGTCGCCCCCCGCCTGCCCGGCACCCGACGGGATCAGTGCGACCGACTGGGGCGCTGGCCCCGGAATCCGCAGCAACGCCACCGGCTCCCGGGCACTGAAAAACGCCGCCAGACTCGCCCCGCCGGACAACCGGACAATCCCTTCGGCCGTGGCCAGGTTGAGTTCGAACTGCGTGATCTGCTGCGTTGGGTCGAGCGTGACTTCCAGCCGGCCAGCCGGCAGCTTCGTCGGCGTGACGCCGTTGTACGGGCTGTCCCACCAGTCATTGACCGTGTCGTATTCCTGCTTCGCGATCAACGCCGCGGCCTTGGCATACGTGCGGGTCTTCCACCACTCACGCTCCCCGGCCGGGCGTTCGTCCCACAGGTCACCGCGGTCAAGCGACAGGCGCACCGTCTGCGCTTCGCCCCACAGCAGGCCACCCATCAAGCCATTACCCAGCGGTACCGCTTCATCCCAGGTTGTGATCGGCGCCTCAAGCACCAGGTTCTGATCGGCCGGCGGCACCGCCCCGCTGCATACCAGCCCGCCGTGCAGGAACACGACACCGGCCATCAACGCTCGCACCAGACTCGCCATAATAAAATCACCCCTTTCCTCAGAGCCCGCTTTCCTCCGAGTGGACCGGCACACCATCCTACCCTACCGCCAGCTCACGCGCCCCAGCCAGACCGTGCCGTCCGCGCCGCGCGGATGCGGGCGAGTCCCGGCCAGCGGATCGACCAGGCGCGAGATGAACTCTGCGTCCGTCACCCACGCTTCGCCCGGCGTGACCGCCGCGGCTCCGAAGTTGCCGAGCATCACGCCCCGTTCGGGCAATACGACCTTCTCTGTGGCGTGGATAACCTGCAGCCGCTCAGGGTCTACCTGGGCCATGAACAGCGGCGCTCGGTTGCGCGGGATGTGGTCGTTGTCCGCACCGCGCCGGGTGTAGGTCAGGAACAGACCCTCGCCATGCGTCAGCCAGTGCGCCTGCGTGTTGTAGCTGCCCAGGTCCTGGCCATCGTCGAACGTCCAGGGGCGGACCGGCTCAAAGTGCAACCCATCGTCGCCCACGGTGACGTAGCCCCGCGCATCGTTGCGCAGCGTCAGATAGTACCGGCCACGAAACGACACGAGCGACGGCTCCGAGAAACCACGACCGCCCACCAGAGCCAGCTCATCGCCGTGCCGCAGGTACTTCATGGTGCGCCCGTCGAACGCGCAGTGCAGGATCGTCGACTGATGGTCGCCGCCCAGCTCAGGCTGAAACGCCACCGGCACCAGGAGCGTCCCATCTGACCGCACCAGCCACTGCGAGCTGCCACACCCCACGCGGCGGAACTTCCCGTCCGTCTCCGGCATCTCCAACTCGCGCCACGTGCTCCAGGTATTGGCCTGCGGGTCATAGGTGGCGTACGACGTTTCACCAGATCGCGGCAACTTCTCCAGCGAGGCGTAGTCTCCGGCAGCCGTGTAGAGGATCTTGGCTCCAATCGCCAGCATCCGGGCGCTGGGCGCATGCCAGCCCGGGGTCACATCCAAGACGGCAACCGTGATGCCATCCCCTCCTGATCGCCACGCCAGCTCCGGAATCTCGGTCGGCCCGACCCAGGTCGCTCCCAGATCATCCGTGCGCATGAAGTAAAGCCCCGAGTAGTGGTCGTCAGCCACCAGGTGCTTCAGCAGCGTCATCACGACCGCCGGCTGCCCATCCCGCCCGTAACCGGGCAGCGCCGCCACACGCGGATGAAACCAGCAGAAGTCCGGATCGAGTTGCTGGTGAACGACTTCAGCCCGCACGTCAAAGCCCACCAGTGGTGGATCGGCAGCGGCGGCCGCCTGCCGCGCATAACCTGGCGGTGACAACGCGTGCAGGCTGGCTAGCGCTGCCGCCGCGCGCAGCCAGTCGCGCCGCGTGTACGTCAGCTGGGGCGACTCAATCACGACAATACTCCTCAGGCTGATACCAGACTCCTCAGGCTGATACCAGGCAACTCGATACCAAGCAACCCGCACGCCATTGTGCTCCGCTGGTGCGCGCCCGTCAATCGCCGCGCAGCCCCGGCTGAGCAGGCTGCGGCGCGGCGGGATTCACGGGGCGCCGCGACAAGCGATCTTGCCGGCCGCAACGAAGTCACTTAGATTTGTTGCCTGATCGCAGCAGACACCACTCACCTCCCAGTCTGTGGAATAGACGCCATGAATGATCGGCTCTTGATGCGGGGCCTCGTGTGTCTGGTGGCGGCCGGCGTCGCGACGTGGCTTGGTTGTGCAGGCAAGCCACCCGCCGTGGCGGATCCGGCGCCGCCGGCCGTGGATGTCAGCCAGCCCGTCGCCCGCGAAGTGACAGACTATGTCGAGTTTGTCGGCCGCACTGAGGCGCCTCTGTCGGTCGAGATCCGGGCGCGTGTGACCGGCTACCTGGTCCACATCCCGTTCCAGGAAGGGGCGGTGGTGCAGGAAGGGGACATGCTGTTCGAGATCGACGACCGGCAATACAAGGCAGAGCTGGACGCTGCGCTGGCGAGCCTGGAGCGGACGAAGGCGGCGGCGGTCAAGGCGCAGGCGTTCCTCGACATCGGCCTGGAGACGCAGAAGCTGAGTGCGGGGGCGGTGAGCCAGCAGGAGATTGTCCAGCGGCAGGGTTCGCGCGACGAGGCCAACGCAGCAGTCAAGTCGGCCACAGCGGCGCTGGAGCAGTGCCAACTCAACTACGACTGGTGCCGGGTCAAGTCGCCGATCGCCGGACGCACCAGCCGCTATTACCTCACCGTCGGCAACCTGGTGACGCAGGACACGGCGCTGCTGACGACCGTGGTGTCCGAAGACCCGCTGTACGTCTACTTCGACGTGGACGAACGCACGGCGCTGCGCATCCTGCGCCACCTGCTGCCACAAGACGCAGATCTGATCAAGGCCGGAAAGGTGCCGGTCTGCATGGGGCTGTCGGACGAAGAGGGCTTCCCGCACACAGGCCGCGTCGACTTCACCGACAACGTCGTGAATGCAGCCACGGGCACAGTCACGGCGCGCGGCGTCTTCGACAATCCACTCACGTCGTCTGAGCGCCGACTGCTCAAGCCGGGCATGTTCGTGCGTGTGCAGCTGCCGATCGGCAGGCCGCATCAGGCGTTGCTGGTCAGCGAGCGGGCCTTGGCCACGGATCAGGGGCAGAAGTGCGTGTACGTCGTCGACGCACAGAACCGGGTCCAGTACCGGCGGGTCACAGTTGGCGCGCTGCAGCCGGACGGACTGCGGGTCATCGAGGAGGGCCTGCAGCCAGGGGAATGGGTGGTGGTCAGCGGGCTGCAGCTGGTGCGGCCGCGTCTGGAAGTCAAGCCACAACGCAGGGCGATGGTCAGCGAGACCGATCAGGGAGCCACAGGAGCCGAGAGGCAGCCGTGATTTCGCGCTTCTTCATTGACCGGCCGATCTGCGCCTCTGTGCTGTCGATCGTCATCACGTTGGCCGGCTCGCTCGCGCTCCTGTCGCTGCCGGTCGCCCAGTATCCTCCCATCACTCCGCCGACCGTCCAGGTTGCCTGCAACTATCCAGGCGCCAACGCTCAGGTGCTGGCGGACACGGTGGCGGCGCCGATCGAGCAGCAGGTCAACGGTGTCGATGGCATGCTCTATATGTCGTCTCAGAGCGACAATGCCGGGGTGTACCAGTTGACCGTCACCTTTGATCTCGGCACCGATCTGAATACCGCGCTGGTCATGGTCCAGAACCGTGTATCGCTGGCCCTGCCCCAGCTGCCGGAGGCGGTGCAGAAGCAGGGACTGACGATCAAGAAGAAGAGCCCCAGCATCCTGCTGGTGATCAACTTCTTCTCGCCCCACGGCCGCTATGACGACACGTACCTGAGCAACTACGCGATGATCAACGTCAAGGACGAGTTGTTCCGGCTGGAAGGAGTGGGCGACATCAATTTCCTGGGTGAGCGCGATTTCAGCATCCGCGTCTGGCTGGACCCGCAGGCTATGGCGTCGCGCGGCGTCACCGCCAGCGACGTGGCGCAGGCGATACAGAGCCAGAACCTGGCCGCAGCCCCCGGTCAGATCGGTGCAGCGCCCGCGATGGCGGGGCAGGAGTTCCAGCTGCCGCTCGACACGCTGGGGCGGCTGGCGGCCCCCGAGCAGTTTGGCGACATCATCGTCAAGGCGGACAGCGGGGAGACACCCGGTATGTCCCCCGCCCTGGTGCGGCTGCGGGATGTCGCCCGCGTCGAACTGGCGTCGCAGCAGTACAACCAGAGCTGCACCGCCGACGGGCGTCCCTCCGTGGGGCTGGCCGTCTACCAGCTGCCCGGCACCAACGCGCTCGATGTGGCCCAGCGGGTGAAGGCGAAGATGGCCGAGCTGAAGGCACAGTTCCCCGAGGATCTGGACTGCGCCATCTACCACGACACGACCCCGTTCATCAAGGAGTCGGTGGCCGACGTCGTGAAGACCCTGCTGGTCGCAGTGCTGCTGGTGGCGCTGGTCGTGCTGGTCTTCCTGCAGGACTGGCGCGCGACACTCATCCCGCTGATCGCGGTCCCGGTCGCGATCGTGGGCACCTTCGGCGTCATGGCGGTGCTGCGCTTCAGCCTCAACAACATCTCCCTGTTCGGGCTGGTCCTGGCGATCGGGATTGTCGTCGACGACGCCATCGTGGTCGTGGAGAATGTCGAGCGCTGGCTGGGGCACGGGTTGCCCCCCCGGGACGCAGCGCGCCGGGCGATGGACGAGGTGACCGGCCCGGTGATCGCAGTCGCGTTGGTGCTCTGCGCTGTGTTTCTGCCGTGCGCGTTTATCAGCGGGATCACCGGGCAGTTCTTCCGCCAGTTCGCCGTGACGATTGCCGTCTCGACAATCATCTCAGCGCTGAACTCGCTGACGCTCAGCCCCGCGCTGGCAGCCATCCTGCTCAAGCCGCACGGCACGCGTCCGGATCTCTTGGCCCGACTGCTCAACGCGAGTCTGGGGTGGTTCTTCCGCCTGTTCAACCGCAGCTTTGAGCTCGGCACGCACGCGTATGCGCGG
>DAISIS010000065.1:13436-16830 GCA_036821925.1 Pirellulaceae bacterium | reverse complement strand
CTGAAAATCCTGGCCAACCGCGAAGAGCCGGACGGGGGCAGCCGCCAGCTGCACCCTGCCGCCCGCATCGGCTATCTGGAGCAGCAGCCGGAGTTCACCCCCGGCCGGACCGTGTGGCAGGAAGCGCTCGACGCGCTGCGCGAGCTGGTGATGCTCGCCCAGGAAGCGGAACAGCTCGCCCAGCGGCTGGCGGCCGCGCCGGACGAGACGCAACGGGCGCGGCTCGGACGCCGTTTCGACGATCTGCAGCACGAACTGCACCGGCGCGATGCGTACCACCTGGACCACAAGATCGAGCGTGTCCTGGTGGGGCTCGGCTTCGCCCCGGAATCCTTCCAGCAGGAGGTCACGCAGCTGAGCGGCGGGCAGCAGAATCGCCTGCTGCTGGCCCGCCTGCTCCTGGAAGACCCTGACATCCTGCTGCTGGACGAGCCCTCCAACCACCTCGACCTGCAGGCCACGCGGTGGTTGGAAGATTACCTGGTCGAGACCAGCCAGACGCTGCTCGTCGTGAGCCACGACCGGTACTTCCTCGACAAGGTGACCAATCGCACGCTGGAACTGTTCCAGGGGACGGTGGACCAGTACGCGGGCAACTTCAGCGCCTACCAGCGTCAGAAGGCGGAACGCCTGGAAGTGCAGCGCCGCACGTTCGCGCGACAGCAGACGGAAATCGCCAAGATGGAAGATTTCGTGCGGCGGCACCACTACGGCCAGAAACATGCCCAGGCCGAGGACCGCCGCAAGAAACTCGAACGGATCGAACGGGTCGAAGCGCCGCGCGAGATCACCGCTCCGCCCATGTGGTTCCCCGCGCCCACGCGGTCAGGCGACATCGTGCTGCGTGCCGAGCGCCTGGGCAAGTCCTTCGCCCGCCCTCTGTTCCAGGATCTGACACTCGACATCCTGCGCGGCGAGAAGTGGGCCGTGCTCGGCCCCAACGGCTGCGGCAAGACGACGCTCATCCGCTGCCTGCTGGGCGACGCGCAGGCAGACGCCGGCCGCGTGGTGGTGGGGGCAGGTGTCAAGGTCGCGTACTTCGATCAGCTGCTGCAATGCATCGACTCAGCCCAGACCGTCGTGGAGGCCATCCGCCCGGCACACAAAGAGTTCGTGGAACGCCAGCGCCGCGAGCTGCTGGCGCGGTTCGGCATCACGGGGGACATGGTGTTCCAGAGCGTCGAGAGCCTCAGCGGCGGAGAACGTAACCGCGCGGCACTCGCCTACCTCGCGGCACTCGACGCCAACCTGCTGGTCCTCGACGAGCCGACCAATCACCTGGACCTGTGGGCGCGCGGGGCGCTGGAATCCGCGCTGCGCCAATTCGCCGGCACCGTGCTGCTCGTCAGCCACGACCGGTACTTCCTCAACCAGGTGGCCGACCACCTGATCGTCATGCAGGCCGGTCAACTCCACCTGATCACGGGTAACTACGACACGTATCTGCACCTGGTCAGCCAAGGCCTGATGCCCAGCCCGACAGATTCCCCGCGCACCACGGACGAGCGGGACGCGCGCCCCAAACGACCGGGTCGGGAACGCCCCTCACGCCCCAAACGCCAGTTCCCCTACCGCAAGGTCGTGGACATCGAACGCGATATCCAGGCCTGCGAATCGCGCATCACCGAACTCCATCAGACCCTGGCCTCGCCCGATCTGCGGGATGGCCGGCGCATCAAGGAACTGACCACCGAACTGCACGCTCAAGAGAAACAGCTGGAACAGCTGCTGGCACACTGGGAAGAAGCGTCCGAATTGAATTGAATTGAATTGAGTCGCCCGCTTCGACGATACGCGCCGAAGCGGAGCGACTCCAGGCGGGGCGAACGTCGGAAACCTCAGAACCAGAAAACGAAAGAACCCAAAAACCAAAAACCAAAAACGTCAGAACTCAATGTGCAGGCCGATCCCACCACGCGCCACACCGATGCGCAGCCCCGGCTCGTAGTAGTGAGGACCCGGGTACCAGTATCCGTAGCGATGGGCCGGCGGACCCGGAATCACACGCGGTCCGACATACACCGGCGGACGATAGTGACGGTGCACTACCGGCGGCGGAGGCGGCATCCGGTGCGGACCGTTCCAGCCATACCTGGGGGGAGTGTGCCGCGGGTGATGCGGGGGCCCGGCAAGAGCCGGGGCCGCCGTGAACGCTACGGCCAGAATCGCCATCAGGGCCAACATTCGTAACTTCATCGCTCGTACCTCCGGTTTGCTCGTCGCTTCAGGATCTCGCTGAACACCGTTGTCCAACGTCCAGATGGGAATTGCACACGGCGTGCCGTTTGAGTCCCGACTCGACCCTGAGAAAAAAATCTGCTCAGCGCCCGTTGATCTCGCCTCCCCAGACCCGCTCCCTCCCGATGCTCCACCCGGCTCCGCTTCGTCCACCACGCCCGCACTGTGCCGCAGCGCAGTCAAATCGACAAATTGTGCCGCCAATTCGACTGCGCGCCGTACTGCAAAACCCGGGTAAACTCTACCGGTCGTGCCGGTAATGAGCCTGGCGCCAGCAGCACTCAACTGGCAGAGGCTGTTGGCCCGAAGAACCCCATGACGTTGGATGCCGCGCCACTGGCACGCTCGAGCATCGCGTACGGAAACAAAGGTCTGCCCCACCCCACGTGTCGAACACCGCAGACCACGCCACCAGGACGGGAGCCATCTCGCATGAAGCCTCCGATCACACGGTCCGCAGCGTTGCTAGGCGTTTGTTGCTGGCTTCTGACCAGCATCACATGGTCGGCTGTCTTGCGCGATTACGCGCTCAGCGACGATGCGCCCCCCGCAGCAGAACCCACTCAGAGCCTCAGTGGCGACCAGGACCTCGCGGATTTCACGGCCGGCACGTGCCCCGTGCAGTGCTGCTGCTGTCGCTGGCAAGCCTGGGCCGACGCGCTCTTCATGACCCGCGACGCCGGCGGCGGACAGTCGCTCGCCTTCGGCGATCCGGGCGACCCCAAAGGCTCAGAAGTCTTCAACTCCGACGAACTGGATTTCGACTTCGCCTGGGGACCAAGCATCGGTCTGTTCCGATGCCTCAATTCCTGCACCAGCATCGGCGTCGAGTTCTACGCACTCGACGGCTGGTCGACGGAAGATCAGGTCGACGGGGACATCAGTGTGCAGTTTCCCAGCTTCCCGTATCTGCCGGACGACGGGTATGGACTAGCCACGTTCCGGTATGAATCCCAGCTGTACAACACCGAAATCAATATCCGCCGCCGCGTCGCGCGGACAGACTGGCTCACCCTGCTGGCTGGCTTCCGCTGGATCGAATTGGGCGAGGAGTTCGGAACGGTCTTCGAGACGGGCGGGACCACCCCCAACTTCTCGATCGATGTAAATAACCACCTGTACGGCTTCCAGCTCGGCGCGCTTGCCAATCTCAAGA
>DAISIS010000065.1:0-13336 GCA_036821925.1 Pirellulaceae bacterium | reverse complement strand
GCGTTGGCGCCGGAGCAGTTGGACAATTCCGATCCGTCCAGTGGCACCGCGACGCTCGACCACAGCGATGGCGTCTTGTACCACGGTGGTTTTGCCGGGCTTGAGTACCTCTGGTGAGAGCCGGTGCATGAATCGGCTGCTCGCGGTTCTGGAGCGGCGGCAACCGGTCGAATGAACACAGGCCAGCGAGTGCATTAGCGCTTGCTGGCCTTCTTTTTTTGTTGCGTCTGTTGCGTTTGGCAACTTTCGTGTCAGACTACTTTCCCTGCGGATTAAGAGGAGTATAATGCCTGCGCATTTCGGTCAACCCTGGCAAAATAGCCGGACTGGCCGAAGTTGACAGGAGATTGCGGATAGGCAGACGCAAGAGCAGATGGAGCTGCACCTCGCGCGTGAATTCGATTGGAGCGAATGAAACGAGAGGATCACGGCCATGCGTGCTCTATTGACCGGCCTGTTGTGGGCGAGTTTGGTGTTAGGTGTTGGCGGTGCTGGTCGTGCTGGTGTGGAGTACCACTTCATGCCGGGCGTGGAAGGACAGTCCATCGGCTTCTCACAGTTCCTGGCCGTGTCGCCCGTCGTCGGGCCTAAGGATTTCCAGGTCCTGCTGTCCGGGGCGCTCGTCGGCTCCGCCCCCAGTGCCGACGCCAGTACCGCGCGGCCGTATCTGGACAAGTGGGGTGTGGGCGTGCTGAACCCGGCGGCGGGCCGGGATGTCGGCGTGCAGGGCCAGGTCCAGGTGGACGGCCGGCATGGTGGCGAGTACTTGCGACTCGAATTCGCAGTGCCTGTGAGGTTGACGTACTTGACGTTTTCCTCGGTGGGGATCTACGACGAATTCGCCTTGCTGGCGGACGGCCAGCCCGTGGATTTGGACCTGGTGTTTCCCCGCACCAGCACAGCCACGATCCGCGACATTGCGAGCGGTCAGGGCAACTGGCCCGGCAAAGTGGATTTCACCAAAGGCAGTCAACCGCTCGGCTTCGCCACGCAGTGGGACATACTCGTCTCCGGTTCAGTGCTCGGTGACGGCATCCAGTTGGAGAATGTCGGGGGCGAGGTGCCCGAGCCCTCGACGCTCATCCTGTGGACGGTGGCAACGGTCGGCGCGGCGATCTGCTGGGCGGGCCGCAGGCGCCGGTAGCTGCCGCACCCCCGCGTCGCCCATTGTCTGCGTGGGCCCATTGTCTGCATGGGCCCATTATCTGCGTGCCCTACAGCTGCCTCGCGGCGCAGCGCAACAGCGTCGACCGTGCGATGTGCGCTCCGCGCGTGCGATGCGCTTCAGTACCGGACGTTCAGTCCGAAGCCGGGGGTCCGCACGATCACGCCGCCGCCGTAGTATCCTCCCCGCACCACGACGCCGGCAGGCCGGGGCCCGTACCCGTAGTAATACGGACCGCGGTAGACGGGCGGCCGGTAGATGGGGGGCGCGATGAGGGGGGGCGCGACGTACGCAGGCCGGTAGTACCGCGGCGCGACCACCACAGGCGGGACCGGGCGCACCCAACCGTACCCCGGAACCGGGCGTCCGTAACCCCAGCGTCCCGCTTCGGCTTGGGAAACCGTCACCGCTACGAGCGTCATCGCAACAGCTGCTATTAAGAACTGCTTCATCATTGTTGTGCCCTCAGAGAATCAAGGGTGGCTAATACCGGGACGGGTCGGCCCATGGCCGAGTTCGCGGACATCCTCACAAATGTGGCACGAAAACCCTACCACGGCAAGACAATGCAATAGTAGCGGTCAAGCGGCCAGGATCAACGGTTGTGCCGGCGACGACCCTCCTGACGGGCTCTTCCCCGTCCGCCCGCCGCCGGGCTCTTCTGGCACTTGCCAGCCGGGAGTGCCACAATGTCAGCAGGCTCCGCGCACCGTGGCCATGAGTCTGGGGAGGTGACATTGGACAGGGCGTTCGAGTGTCTTGAAGCCCGCCTGCAGGCGTTGGGCGAAGTCTCTCCAGACTTCCTGCTGGTGATCGACCGTCAGGGGCGCATCACTTATCTGAATCGGTCGCCGGCCGGCGACCCGGTCGAGCGGTATCTCGGCACGAGCGTCTACGCGTTGCTCACGAAGGCCTGGCCCAACGTGTTGGAGGCGTGTGTGGAGCGTGTGCTGGCAACGTGCAAGCCGGACGAATGCGAGGTGGAATGCGTCACGGGCCAGGAGGGGCCGCGGATGGTACGCCTGCGTGTGGGACCGGTGCCCTGTTCCGTGGACATTGCGGAGTTGGTGATCTGCGGCCGGACACTGGCCGTTGGCCAGCCGGGGGACGCATCCGTGGCGGACCGGGTCGTGCAGGAGGCGGAGAAGCAGCGCCGCCGGCATCTTGAGGAGTTAGCGCATGCAGGCCGGTTGAGCACGATGGGTCAGTTGGTGGCGGCGATCGCGCACGAGATCAACCAGCCGTTATATGCCATCACCAACTATGCCGCCGCGTGCCAGAATGCGATGCAGCCAGGCTCGGAGCGTCTCCGCACTCAGTTGCCCCAGTGGATCAAGGAAATCGAAACTCAGGCACGGCGGGCGGCCGCGATCATCTCCAAGCTGGGGAACTTCGTGCGCAAGTCCGCTTCGCAACGATCCACGATCGACCTGAACAGGCTGCTCATCGAGTCGCTCGATCTGCTGCGTCTCGAAGCGCGCAGCCATCAGGTGCGTGTGGGCCTGGAGCTCGCCACCCCCGCCCCCCTCGTGTTGGGCGACCGCGTCCAGATCGAACAGGTGTTCGTCAATCTGCTCCGCAACGCGTTCGACGCGTTGGAGTTCGTATCCGCGGGCGAACGCCGGGTGGCGGTCAAGACTCAGCGCACCAGTGACCATGTGAGCGTACACGTCGAGGACTGCGGTAAGGGGCTCAGCGCCGACGAAATGCCTCTGCTCTTCGAGCCGTTCTTCACCACGAAACAGCGCGGGATGGGCATGGGCCTGGCCATCAGCCGCTCGATCATCGAAGCCCACGGCGGCCGCCTCTGGGCGACCCGCAACGTGCTAGCAGGTATCACGGTCCATTTCGAACTGCCGGTCGACACGGCCGACACCGCGTGAGCGGGGGAAAATCGCTGTAGCCGAAAAACCCGGATCCTGCCATTATGAGCACTCAACAGCCCCTCTCAGTGCCTGGGAATCTACTGCATGGATGCCGCACAGCACGTCGAATTGCCTGTGAGCCGACACGACCCGACTGAGGCGGGTCAGCCTCGCCACGGCGTCGGTATCTCTCTGGTGTTGCCCGCCTACAACGAGGAGGAGGTGATCGAGCAGGCGATCCGGGAAGCCGACGATGGGCTGCGCGCGGTCACAGACGACTACGAAATCCTGGTGGTGGACGATGGCAGCCGGGACCTGACCGGTGAGCGGGCGGTGCGGGCAGCGCAGGCCCGGCCGGCGGTGCGTGTGGTGCGTCACGAGGCCAACCGCGGTTATGGGGCGGCGCTGCGCACCGGTTTTCAGGCGGCGACGAAGCGGTACGTCGGCTTCACCGATGCCGACTGCCAGTTCCACGTGCGCGAGATCGGCCGGTTGACCGGCCTGTTGGACGATTGCGACATTGCGTGTGGCTACCGGCTGGACCGCCAGGATCCCTGGTATCGTCTGCTGTATTCCCGGGTCTACAACGGACTGGTCCGCCTGCTGTTGGGTACGGGTGTGCGGGACTGTGACTGTGCGCTGAAGCTGTTCCGTCGCGAGGCGCTGCGTGAGTTGCCCCTGACGACGGATGGTTTTCTGGTCAACGCCGAACTGTTGGCGCGGGCGCGGATGGCGGGCAAGTCGGTGATCGAAGTCGGGGTGACACACCGGGCGCGGCCGCAGGGGCGCAGCACCGTGTCGGTGCTGCACACGATTCCGGTGCTGGTGGCGTTGTTGCAGTTCTGGTGGTCGGTCGTGATGTTCCCGGCGCGGGAAGCGCCTGAGGGCGAGGAGGGGGCGAACAGGTGGGGGCTGGCGTTGCACGGCGGTGCCGCCGCGCTGCTGGCCGCCTGTGCCGCCCTCCTGCTGCTGGGGAATCTCACCTATCCGCTGGTTGAGCCCGACGAGAGTCGTTACGCGCAGATCGCGCTGGAGATGCTGCAGTCCGGTGACTTTGTGGTTCCGCGTTTGCAGGGCGAGCCCTATCTCGACAAGCCACCGCTGTTGTACTGGGTCACCGCGGGCAGCATCTGGCTGTTTGGTCCCAGCGAGTTGGCGGCGCGCTTGCCGGCCGCCCTGGCCGCCATCCTGACGACGCTCAGCACGTACCTGCTTGGCGCGCTGCTGGTCGGGCGGCGGGCGGCCTTCTGTGGCGCGGTGATGTTGCTGTTGAGCCTCGGGTTTGTGCTGTCCGGCCGGTTCGTGATCATGGACGGGCCGCTGACGCTGTTCACCACCGTCAGTTTATTGTCATTGTTCCTGGCGGTACGCGGGGCGCGGGTACGAGCCGCGTGGTGGCTGGTGGGCGCGTTAGCCTGCGGCCTGGGCGTGCTGGCCAAGGGGCCGGTGGCGTTGGTCGTGACCGTCCCGCCGCTGGCCGGCCTGCTGTGGCTCGATCGCGCGCAGGCTCGTGTCCGGCTGCGACACTGGTTCGTGTTTGCCCTTCCGATCCTGGCCGTGACGGCGCCGTGGTTCGTGCTGATCGCACTGCGGCAAGAGGGGTTTGCCAGCTATTTTCTCTGGCGGCACCACGTGCTGCGCTTCGTGTCGGAGTTCGGCCACGGAGCGCCGGTCTGGTTCTACCTGCCCGTGCTGCTCATCGGGATGTTCCCCAGTTCGCTGCTGGCCGGCCCCACGCTCGATTTTCTGGCGGGCCGCCGGGACGAACTCCGCGCGCTGCGGACGCGTGAGCTCGGGGCCCTGGCGCTCGCTGCGGCGTGGATCCTGGTATTCTTCTCTGCATCGCGTTGCAAGCTGCCCACCTACGTTCTGCCCGCGGTGCCGTTGCTGTGCCTGGTCCAGGGCTACATGCTTCACCAGCTGCTGGCCGGCCGGTACGCGCGGGCGACCTGGGCGCGTCTCGCTCAGCGGTTGCCGGTGCACGCGGTCGAACTGGCCGTGACGATCGCCGCCGGCCTGGCGGTGGCCGATCTGGTGCTGGAACCGGATCGCGGCGTGGCGCGGGCGCTCAACTACCTGGTGCTCGGCGGCGCGCTGGTGTTGCTGCTGGACCGGCTGATCCGCCGGCGGGCGTCGTGGGGGGCGCAGCCGGCTCGCTGGGGTCTGGCCGCCGGTGTCCTGCTGTTGCTGATGGGGTTCGCCTATCAGAAGTTCGTGCCGGAGTTGGCCTGGCACCGGTCGATCGGCGCCAACGCGGCCAGGCTCTGCCGCACGCCGGACGGCGCTTCGATGCCGGTGGTGTATTTCGCGTGGCAGAGCGATGGCAGCGGGTTGTATCTGCCGGCCGCGCAGGTCTGGCGTTTCCGCGACGGCCAGTTCGCCAGCCTGGAGCAGTTCCTGCTGCGGCACCGCCGCGCGCTGCTCGTGGCCGACCCGCCGCACGCCGCGCTGGTGCGTGACGCGTTGGGAGACCGTGTGACGCTCACACGCAGTCGCGGCGCGCGCGGACGACTCTACCTGCTCTCGTCGCAGTCCGCCGCCGAGCGGCTGGTGGACGCCCGCCACGCGGCGCCAGCCCGGCGCTGACCTGCGCGCCGACTCCTGGCTCGGGGCGGTGCTGGCCCGGCCGATCCCGCCGATCTTTTTTTCTCCGCGTGTGACCAGATGTGTCACAGGCCTCGCGATATCTCTTGTGGCGAGGTTGATGAGGCCCGAGTCGTGCAGCGGCCAGCCTCGCCTCGACCGAACAATTCACTGTCACCGCGTGTCTAGCGTGGGGACGCACAGGAGATGAAAGATGGCCAAGTACTATGTTGAGTCGGGTGCCGTGAAGCTGGTGTTGCAGGCGCGCAGCGCCCGGCAGGCGGCGATCGCCGCCTTCCAGTGGTCGTGCGATCGCCAGGCGACCATCGAGGCGGAGTCGCCGCTGGAGCATGTCCAGATTGCGGAGCAGCGCGGGTGGCAGCTGGAGGAGACGATTGCGGTGAGCGAGCGTGGGTTCGGCCAGTGCGACGCACTGGAGTTCGACACGCTGGACGTTGTCGCCGCCTGGCAGGGGGCGGCTTATCCCTGGGTCGCGTGCGATCAGACCGCCAGGGACGTGGCCGCATTCGCCGCCAACTGACTCGCCCGCGAAATTTCCCGTGTTCCACTCGGCGAACCTCCGCCGCACACTAGAATGACGGTATCCGAAGTGTGCGGCGTGGGAAGAAACGGAGGACCAGGATGAGCGTGGAAGTGGGCTCACTGGACATTGAACGCGCCCAGGTGCATTACTGCGTTGCCGGGGCTGAAAACACGCTGGCCGTGGTCCTCCTGCACGGCGCCAGCTTCTCGTCCCGCACCTGGGAGGAACTGGGGACCCTCGATCTGCTGGCCCAGGCAGGCTACCGCGTCTTCGCGGTCGACCTGCCGGGTTTCGGCCGGTCGGAACCCAACGCGAACCTGTCATCCCGCTGGCTGTCCAGGCTGCTGCACCTGCTGGCCTTGCCGGCGGCCGTGATCGTGTCACCCTCGATGAGCGGCCGCCTGGCACTGCCGCTGGCGATTGAGAATCCGGAGCTGGTGTCGGGGCTGGTCGCGATCGCGCCGGTCGGCATCCCGCGCTACGACGCTGACCTGCCGCGCATCGCCTGCCCGGTTCTGGCCGTGTGGGGCCGCAACGACAAGCTGGTTCCCGTGGCGCAGGCCGACCAGTTGGCGGCGGCCGTGCAGCAAGGGCAGGTCGCCATCCTGGAAGGTGCCGGGCATGCGGCGTACCTGGACCAGCCGGATCAGTTCCACGCCCTGCTGCTGGAATTCCTCCGGTCGCTGCCGCAACCGTAGGTCAGCGCCTGCGCCGCGTACCGGCAGCGCCGCGGGCGTTCCGCGTCCAGGGCCCGGTGTGAGCCCCGCTGGTCGTGTCGGTCAATCCTCTCCGTCCCGCCCCGCCACCGCGGTCTGCTCAGCCCGTGAGGCGTGCTGCGCGCGGCCGCGCCATTGGCTGAGCGCATACAGCGGGACGCCCGCGGCCAGCGGCAGCAGGCCGATGATGGCCAGCCCTTTCGCGTAGGTGAGGCTGGCATGGAGCATGTACAGGCACATGCCACAGAAGATGATTGGCGGCAGCGGAAACAGCGGCACCGTGAACGGGCGGTGCCGGTGCGGATCGCGCTGGCGCAGCACGAACAGCGTGATGCCGGTCAGCAGGAAGAAGCCCCAGAAGACCGGCGCCGTGCCCGCAACCAGCGTCTCGAATCCGCCGTAGTACTCCTCCCAGGGCAGCGCCCGCAGACGGATCGCCTGCAGAGCCACGTCGATCACGTGGCGGCCCACAGCGGTTCCCACCGCCAGCACCAGCAGCAAGGCGATCGCCCCTTGGGCGATCAGCGCCGCCGCCGGTGCACCGCGCCGCTGATCCCAGCCCGCCAGACGCGCGAAGATCACATGGTCGGCTCCCAACGACGCATAGATGCGCGAACCGGTCAGTATCAGCCCGTTGATCGCCCCCAACGCGGACACCATCACCAGGCCGCTGATGACCGACCGACCCCAGTCCCCGACGACCCGCTGCATCAGATCGGCCGCCGGCGTCTCCGAGGCCCGGGCACCGTCGAAGCCGAGAACCACCATGTAGGCCAGGATGACCAGCAGGTAGATGACCGTGATCAGCCCAATGCCCAGAAAGAGCGCCAGCGGCAGGTTGCGCTGCCGCCCCCGCACCTCGGCCGCCACAAATGCCGCGTCGTTCCAGCCACCGTAGGCGTAGAGCACGAACACCAGCGCCAACCCGAGACCGGGACCTTCAAGCGAACCCGCCGGCTCGAACGAGCCACGCGTCGAACACAACACGGCCGCCATGAAGATCCCCACCAGACCCAGGATCTTCACCGCACTCAGCACGTTCTGCACCGATTTGCCCACCACGACACCCAACAGATTCACCACCGACAATCCGACGATCGAGCCGGCAGCCAGCCACAGTGTGGCCGTCACCTCGCCCGCTTTGGCCCCCCACAACTGCACCCCGTAGTCCGCAAAGGCATACGCCATCGAGGCAATGCTGCCCGTGAGAATGACCGCCAGCTGAGCCCACCCGAACAGGAATCCCAGCCACCGGCCAAACGCCTTCGTCAAATAGTGATAGTCCCCTCCCGACCGCGGGTACGTGGTCGCCAACTCGGCGTAGCAGAGCGCTCCGACAAGCGACAGCAGCCCCCCCACCAGCCAGACGCCCAGCGCTTGCCAGGGGCCGGTGACGTTCAGAAACACCATGCGTGGCGTCTTGAAGATGGCGGTGCCCACCACGATGCCGACTATGATGCTGGCTGCGTCCCACAGACCAAGTGTCGGGGTGATGGGCTGAGCCGGGTCGGAGTCTGCGGGGTCCCGCGAGTACGGCGGTCTGGTCATGTGCGGCCTTCGCTGTTCGGGTGACGACAATATGTCAGTTGGTCCTGGAGGGTGAGTTTTCGCAGACGCGGGTCGGACAGCCCACCGCGCCCCGCGCGTGGGGTGGACGGGAAGGGTTCATTTTCGCCAACCGCAGCGCCGCGTACACCCCGGATCGGGCAAAATGCGGCCGTCGATGAGCCGCGGCCGGACCGCGTTGCGGCTGCGGGCGAGCGCACCGGGCGCACCGCGCGAGCGGTGCCGGGCGCCCATTACTCGACCGAGACAGCATTGTTTCTCTTAAACGCACACGCTGGCTGCCGCACCGGGAAACTTGGCTTCTTTTCTCGCTGCGAGCCGACATTGATTTCAGAGCGGGTTAGACTAGAATGTAGTTAGAAATGCTGATCAGCAACGGAACACGCCCAAATCATATCTCGTGAAACAGGAGGGGCGACCATGCATATTCCACCGGGCATGGCGATCTGAGCGGCGGGAGGCAACGGCCGCTGCTCATCGGTTCTCTGGCCTTTTACCTCTTCCATGGCTCTTTGCAGTTGTTTGCTGGTTCGAGCGGGGTGCCCGTATGGCAGTCTGCGGACTGCCGACAACAACCTCGGCCGCTGAAAGCGATTCACACCGGTAAGGACGGTGGCATGCGACGCCCGACGTGATCCGGCCTCGCGCCCGTCATGCCCTGTGGGGCTTGGGTGAATGCGGTTCCAGACAACAGGCCGGAGGGGGGCACCAGGACAGTTTGATCCAACGACTTGATTGCTGAGGAACAATACCAGTTTTGACGAACAACGGCGCATCGGCGTGGCGGCCATGCGGCCTGCCTGAGTCGGCATCGACTTCTGCGGTACACGTTCCCACATTTCGATGACGATGGCTCGCTGAGCTCAACACGCGCGAACGAGCCCAGCCTGCTCGGCACGCCCGACGGGGCAACGGTTGGACACAGCCTCGGACGAGATGCCCACTGGCCGATGCTTACATTTCCAATCTGATTCGCTTAACCCCTCGCCCACTTCGCGGTGGCTCCGAGGGGTTTATTCTTTTCTTGTGCGGCTCCTGTGCGGCTCCTGTGCGGCTCCTGTCCGGCTCCTGTGCGGCTCGTAGGCCGCGCTGCCGCCGGGCAGCAGCACCCCCAGCCGGCCCGCTGGCCAGCTAGCTGGCCGATCGTCTGAGATCGGCCCGTCTGAGATCGGCCCGGATCCCGCCAATGGCACCCCCATCCGGTCTTGCAGTCAGGCCGGCCCGCTGTACGCTAATGGTCTGATCCAAACGTGCCGCTCCCGCCCGCCGCGGTACCGCGCGCTTTTGATCGCTCGCTTGCCTCTCCTCCATGGATACTACGTCACTAACAGGGATGTGCCTCATGGGTCTCGCTCAACGGTGCCTGTCTGGTTTCGACACCCGTACCCGCACGCGTGGGACAGCGTATGCGAGGAGTGGCAGGGTCAAGATCTTGGACTGCGGAGATGAAGGCCTGAATGTCTCGGTGCAAGGCTCTGACTACGAGCCCTACGCAGTGACACTCGACTGGAGCGACGCGGCTGGCGGACGGCTGACCGCCTCCTGCACGTGCCCCCGGTTCGCCGATGGCTACCTGTGCAAACACATCTGGGCCACAATTGTGTTTGCCGATGCAGCCAAGCTGGACATCAGAGTGCCGGGCTACTCCCGACTGCGCGTACAGGCAGATGAAGATGTGTTCGACGACGAATACGAGGACGACGAATACGAGGAGGAGGAAGAGAACGACGACGAGTACGACGAGTACGAGTACAACGGCGACGTAAGCGCGTGGACGAGGGTCAGGGAGGTGGTGGCGGATCGGTTCGGGCGCGCGGGCAAGTCCGGCGCGCAGCGGCCTGCTCAGCGGTCTGCGAACCGTGTGGCGTGCCGGCCGGCATGGCAGAAGGCGTTTCAGGAATTGACGGGCGAGCTGGCGTCGGACGATCAGCGGGAGGTGGCGTGTCCGTCCCGGCAGCCGGACCGGATCGCCTGGTATGTGATCAATCTCAGCACGAGCGTATCCGAGCAAAATCTGGCCCTCGACTTGCTGCAGCAGCGCCGCAACATGAGCGGCGGGTTCGGCAAGCTTGTGTCACTCAAATACAGTGCTTACTTGGCGGACCAGTTTCACGATCCGGCCGATCGCGACCTGCTGGCCATGCTGCTGACGCTTGCCAACCGCGCGGCCGACGGTTTCAACCGCTACGGTTACAGCTATGGCTACACCTATGGCATGGCGAGCGTGTCGCAGGTCGTTCTGTCGCCGGCCGTAGGCGAGTTGCTGCTGCCCAAGCTGGCGGCCAGCGGCCGTCTCGCCTGGACGCTCAACGGATCGGCAAGTTGCGAGCAGATGGAGCGGCTCGCGTGGGATGCCGGCCCGCCGTGGGCTCTCGAGTTGGTGATCATCCCGGACGATGCGCAGCAGCACTGGACGCTCACCGGCCAGCTGCGCCGCGGCGACGAGACGCGTTCTGCGTCGGAGCTCATCTACTGTTTTCCGGACGGCCTCGTGTTGTTCCGTAACACGTTGGGCCGCACGACCGGGGATGCTGCGGCCTGGACGTCCTGGCTCTGCAAACACCACGCGCTGACCGTACCCTACTCCGAGCGAGACACGTTCCTGCGTTCGGTGTGGCAATGTCCCACGCTGCCGCCCGTTGTCTGGCCGCCCGGCTTGGCGCTGGAGCAGGAGTCGGTGCCGCCGCAGCCTCGCCTGCGCATCCGACAGCCGAAATACGGCCGCATCGCGCGGGCGGAAATGGCCGCCGAAGTGGACTTCCAGTATGGCGAGGAGTATGTCAGTCCCGAGGATCCGCGGGGAGGGCTGGTGCAGGAGCCGGCGGACAAGTCGGGGCGGATTGAGCGGGTGATTCCCCGCGACCGCAGTGCGGAACAAGCGCGGTGGACCGAGTTGGAGCAACTGCCGGCGGTCAAGATCACTCGGGGGTACGGCGGCGAACGGCTGCAGCTGCAGATCAAGCCGAAGCAGTTGCCGGACGTTGTCGCCCGCCTGGTGGCGCTGGGCTGGCATGTGGAAGCCGAAGGGCATCAGTACCGGTCGGCCGGGGCCTTCCGCGCGCAGGTGCAGTCGGGCATCAACTGGTTTGACCTGGAAGCCACGATGGATTTCGACGGCGTCGAGGCGCCGCTCCCGGCGCTGCTGGCTGCCGTGCGTCACGGCCAGCAATACGTGGAGCTGGGCGACGGGTCCCGCGGATTGCTGCCCGCAGACTGGCTCAAGCGTTACGCGTCGCTGGCCAACCTGGGCGAGACCAGCGACGGCAAGGTGCGTTTCGTCCGGTCGCAGGCGTTGCTGCTCGATGCGTTGCTGGCCGAACAGCGGCACCTGCAGGTGGATCGGAAGTTTGAGGAGTTCCGCGCGCGGCTCCGGGCCTTCTCGGGGGTTGCCGCGCACGATCCCCCGGCGACGTTTTGCGGTACGTTGCGGGACTACCAGCGGCACGGCTTGGGCTGGCTCCACTTCCTCCGCGACCTGGGGCTTGGCGGATGCCTGGCCGACGACATGGGGCTCGGCAAGACCGTGCAGGTGCTCGCCCTGCTGGACGAGCGGCGGCGGCGCCGGCTCAAACGCGGCGAGCAGCGTCTGCCGTCACTCGTCGTGGTACCCAAGAGCCTGGTGTTCAACTGGGTGGACGAGGCCCAGCGATTCACGCCGCAACTGCGCGTCCTCAATTACACGGGGCTCCAGCGCGCGTCGTCCCTCGCGCAGCTGGCTGACGCCCAGCTGGTGGTCACCACGTATGGCACGCTGCGCCAGGATATCGTGCCGCTCAAGAACCAGCCGTTCGATTACGTCATCCTCGACGAATCCCAGGCCATCAAGAACTCCGGCAGCCAGGTGGCCAAGGCCAGCCTCCTGCTGCAGGCCCAACACCGGCTGGCGCTGACCGGCACCCCGATCGAGAACCACCTGGGCGAGCTCTGGTCGCTCTTCGAGTTCCTCAACCCCGGCATGCTGGGCCGATCCACGGCCTTCGCCTCGCTCTGCAAGGCCGCCAAAGCCGACGACCAGGAGTCGCTCGGCCGACTGGCCCGCGCCGTCGCGCCTTTCATCTTCCGCCGGACCAAGGAAGATGTGCTGACCGAGCTGCCCGCGAAGACCGAACAGACGCTCTACTGCGATCTCCCCCCCAAGGAACGCAAAGACTACGATCAGCTGCGCGACTACTACCGCTCGAAATTGTCCAAGGTCATTGACCAGCGCGGCCTGAAGAACTCCAAAATCCACGTGCTCGAGGCGCTGCTGCGGCTGCGGCAGGCCGCCTGCCATCCGGGGTTGCTCGATAAACGGAAGACGGGGCACCCCAGTGCGAAGCTCGACCTCCTGCTCGAACAACTCGAGGCGGTGATCGGCGACGGGCACAAAGCCCTGGTGTTCTCGCAGTTCACCAGCCTGCTGGCGATCGTGCGCGATCGCTGCGACAAGAAGTCGATCCGCTACGAGTACCTCGATGGCCAGTCCCGCAATCGCAAGGCGATCGTCGAACGGTTCCAGCAGGACGCCAGCTGCCCGCTGTTCCTGATCAGTCTCAAAGCGGGAGGACATGGGCTGAACCTCACGGCCGCCGACTACGTGTTCATCCTGGACCCCTGGTGGAACCCCGCGGTCGAAATGCAGGCCATCGACCGGACCCATCGCATCGGCCAGACGCGCCGCGTGTTTGCCTACCGGATCATTGCCCGGGACACCGTCGAGGAGAAAGTGATCGCACTGCAGAACAGCAAACGAGATCTGGCCAACGCGATCGTCACCGCCAACGATAGCCTGATCCGCAAGCTCACGGTCGAAGACCTGCAGCTGATCCTGAGCTGACCCGCAGCACCGACCGACGGTGGGCCTGGGGAGGTGAAAGAACCAGTGAGATTGCCGTTCTCGCAGTTGTGGGATCTGTTC
>DAISIS010000064.1:0-16985 GCA_036821925.1 Pirellulaceae bacterium | reverse complement strand
CAGTTGGTGGATGTGGGCAGCCGCGGCCACAACTTGTACGTGCCGATTCCGTACCAGCGGTCGTGCAAGATCGTCGCGGAGGAGGGGTGGGGCGCATACTATCACTTCGTGTACTCGACCTTTGCCCCCGGGACGCAGGTGCCGACGTTTCAATCCGACATGGCGCTGGCTGATGCGGCCGCGTTGGAGGAGGTCAACGCGTATTTCACGTCGCAGCTCGGGCAGGACCCGGCGGGTCCGCGCGCTGACGCGGCAACTCAGTCGGGCACAGTGGTGGTGCCGGTCGGGAGCAGCCGGCAGCTGGAGATCACCGGCGCGCGCGCCATCACTGCGATCCGCGGCACGGTGGAGGTCGCCGATCGCGAAGACGAGATGGCTGCCCTGCGGCAACTGACTTTGTCTGTCTCGTTCGACGGTGAGCCGGTGCCGTCGGTCTGGAGTCCGCTGGGGGATTTCTTTGGCACGGCGCCGGGCAAGAACCTGTATCGCAGCCTGCCGACCGGGATGACCGCCGACGGGTGCTATGCGTACTGGTACATGCCTTTTGCCCAGCGCGCGGTCATCCAGGTGGCGAACGACGGGACGGTGGCGCGCACTGTCCGCTACGAGATTGTGCATGCGCCGCTGTCGCGGCCGTTTGCCGGCCTGGGGCACTTCCATGCGAAATGGCATCGGGATCTTGCCCCGCTGCCCCAGGACCGGTACCCGGACTGGCTGATGCTGCAGGCCACCGGGCGTGGTCGGTTCTGTGGCGTGATGCTGCACGTCTGGAATCCGCGTGGCGGCTGGTGGGGCGAGGGGGATGAGAAATTCTTTGTGGACGGCGAGAAGTTCCCGTCCACGATCGGCACGGGATCGGAGGATTACTTCGGTTACGCCTGGTGCCATCCGGGTCTGTTCCAATATCCGTTCCACGGCCAGACGATGACCGAGAACAACCGTGGCCATCAGTCCGTGGTGCGTTGGCACATCGGCGACAGCATTCCGTTTCAGACGTCGTTTGAGGCCTGCATTGAGAAGTACTATCCGAACAGTGGCGGGACGCTCTACGCCTGTCTGCCCTGTTTCTACCAGGAGCCGGGGCAGGCCGATCCGATCGCCCCCACGCCAGTCGATCAGCGGCACGGCTACTGTGTCAAACCCCCGCCCGGCGGCGGCGGGTTTCGGGTCATCGGCCAGCCGCGGGGCAACGTCGAAGAACAGATCATGACCGGCTGGCCTGGCAAGTGGACGGACGACAACCAGCTGTGGTGGACCGGCGCCCAACCGGGCGACCGGCTCGACATCCGGCTGCCGGTGAAGCAGGATGGTACCTACGATGTGGAGGTGTGTCTGACGAAGGCGGTGGACTACGCGATTGTGCAGCTGTGGCTGGACGACCAGAAAGCGGGGCCGCCGATCGACCTGTTCCACGATGGTGTCGTGCCCTCCGGTCCGCTGCCTGTGGGCACCCACCAGTTGACTGCGGGCGACCACAAGCTGACCGTGGAGATTGTGGGGGCCAATCCGCAGGCGGTTCAAGCCTACATGTTCGGGCTGGATCAGGTGTTGCTCCATCGTCGGTGACACGCGAGTTTCTTGTTCTGGTGGAGTCGGTGACGGTGACTGTGAGTGAAACAGACACGCCAGACGGCGCGTTGGATGCCTCCGCGCAGCATTTCGTGCTGTGGTGCCTCGACGCCTTGCGCCTGTCCGCGCTGGCCGACGGCGCGGGGGTCTACCGGATCGAAGCGGCCGGCAGTCGCGAGTCGTCGCCGAGCGTGCCACCGCATCCGTATGCGCACCTCGACGGCCGGTGTTTCACGTTTGCACCGGCCGGCGCGTTGGCCAGCGAGGGGCGGGGGGATGTGGAGCACGTGACGTTCCAGTCGCCGCTGATCCAGTGGCTGCGGGCCGAACTGCGCCATGTGGCCTGGCCGATGCAGGCGGCCGCCGCTCGACAGCCGACCAGCGTCCACGAGCTGACCTCGCCGCTGTTTGCGCAGTACAGCGTCGAGGGGGGGCACATCCATCTGGCCGGCTGCAGTCTGGAGGACCGCCCCTTCCTGCGGCTGTCGTTTCTGCGGCGGGACGCGCGGGCGGCGGAGCCGCAGGTCGTGCACTGCTTTGGTACGAGTGCCGGCGATCTGCTGGAGCCGCACATGATGGGGGAACTGGAGTTGGATCAGCTGGTGCCTCTCGCCGGCCGCACGCCCCGGCTGGACAGTGACGTGCTGCAACAGTGGATTGACGTGACCCGCCGCCAGTTCGCGGCCGAGCCGGCCGCCGGAGAGTGGTGCCTGCTGGCCACCACCCTGGTGTGGTGCAAACACGCGGAGGGCAAACTGTCGTTTTCGATCGGGTCCAAGTCGGTGGAGGTGGCGTTCGGCGGGTGGGGCCGCTTGCTGGCCGACCGCCGCGTCCTGCCCCCGCCGTATGTGTGTCCGCTGAGCCAGCGGAGTTCGTACCGGTTGGCGGCCACAGATGACGGGCGGATCACGGTGGCGGAGAGCATTGCGGTGTGCGCAGAATCGTCGCGCCGGGTGCTGGTCGATGAACTGGAGCCTTGTGCGGAAACCGGGCGCCGCGTGTTGCCGGAATACCTGCAGACGTGTCCGGTGACGGGCAAACGGGTACTGGCATCGTTGCTCCAGCCATGTTCCATGTGCCAACAGCGTGTCAGCCCGCGGGTCCTGGAAGGATCGCGCTGTCGCGCTTGTCGCCAACTGGCGGCCGCCACCAAGGCGGATCCGCGACTGGCGCGGATTCTGGACGCCTATCCGCAGCTGGATCGATGGCGCACCTGGCAGATTGCCGAGACGCGCAGCGTGCAGATCCTGGTGGGGGGGGCGCTGCTGCGGCGCGTCCTGGTGGTGCTCGACAAACAGACGTTGGATGTCCTGCACGTGGCCGGCGCGGCCCGCCTGTCCCACCGCTGGACGCCGGCCACTGCGGTGCAGCGCCGGGAATGGGTGGGCTGAGTCGCTCCGCGACGGTTCGTCACTTCTGCGGTCGGCGCGCCGGCTGCGCGGGACGCCGGGCGGGGGACTGTGGGCGGGCGAAGAACGAGGACAGCGTCAGCACCAGTCCGATCCCCGAGACGATCAGGCTGATCGCGACCGCTCGGAACCAGCGTGCTGACCACAGTCGATGCCGGATGAACGACGGCGGGTTGTAGGGGCCGATGGAGTCGTCGCGCACGTTGGTCCACAACTCCCAAGTCTGCTCAATATTCATGGCATCGATGTCCTGGTACGCCCGCTCCAGATTGTCCCAGGGGCGTTCCTCCGTCTCGAGCCCGGCGCGTCCGATCTGGAAGAAGGCAGCGGACAGGAGGCCGCCCATCAGCAAGGCAAGTCCCCCGGAGAAGAACAGACGCTGCCTGAGCGACCAGCGGCGATCCCGCGCGCGGGTCTTCGCCGGGACTTCCTCGGCGGGGGGCAACTGGCGGATCAACCGCATGGTGGGCACATCCAGCGTTTTGCCACAGGTACACCGCACGCTCTGGCCTGCCTGGCTGACTTCGATCGCCGTGGACTGACCGCAGGAACAGGGAAGCAAGTATTTCATGGCAAGCTCGTGAAGTTGTGCAGGTCAACGCGTCGGGGTGAATACATCCAGGCTGTCAACGCATCACACGCGTGGCCGTTCAATCCAGCTTCGGCGCTTCTCCGTCATCGGCCCACCAGGGCAGGCTGATGCCGCCGTCTACCAACAGTGTAGCACCGGTCGTGTATTCGTTGCGCGGGTCGCACAGAAACATAATCGACTGGGCAATCTCGTCGGGGGTGCCGAGGCGGCCCAACGGGATCCGGCGGGCAGCGCGGGAGAGGGCTTCTTCGGTCGCGTACTTCCGCTCGCCCGGCGTATCGATCCAACCGGGCTGAATGACGTTCACGCGGACCTGATGGCTGGCCAGTTCCAACGCCGCTGTGCGGGCCATGGCCTCCAGGGCGGCCTTGGCCATGTTGAACGCCATGGCTCCGCCCACCGGGATGGTGGCATGCGGTGAACTGACCAGGACGATCGAGCCACGATGGCCCTGGCGGATCATCTCCTGCGCTGCCGCCCGGGTGAGGTAGAAGGCGCCCCACATCGTGACCTCGATCGTGCGGCGAAAGCCGGTCATGTCCGCTTCCACAAACGGCTCGCGGTCGCTGTAGGCGGCGTTGCCGATCGCGATGTCCAGCTTGCCGAAGTGCTTGACCACCTGGGCCACCATGTCCTCCACCGCCTGCTGGTCGGCGACGTCGGCCTGAATTTTGATCGCGCGCGAACCGCTGTCGCGAACGGCCTGCAGCACCTGATCCGCCTCGTCGGGATGCGACCGGTAGTTGATCGCCACCTGAGCGCCAGCGCGCGCCAGCGCCACGCACGTCGCTCGGCCAATGCCCAGGCTCCCGCCCGTGACCAAGGCCACACTCCCCTTCAAGTCCGCTTCAACTAACATGGTTCGCCTGTCTCGCCCTGGCTGCAAGAAGCTGTCAATCCGCCCGGGCGCTACACGCTCCCGGCGGAAGCCGTATGCTACTCGGGATCCGGCGCGGCGGCAAGTTGCGCTCCGATCCCGCGCACTGACCATGATTTGCGGCGACCCGCCTGGCGGCGCGACGCGCCCCGCGCGCTGGCGAGGCCACGATGCGCCGGAGCCCTAGGGTGCCACGCCGCGTCTGGACGACTGCCGGTGCACCGCTAAAATTAAGGGACTTGCCCACCGGACGGGAGACGTATGTCCAGAACCGGGTGTTGACGCGTCCGCCGGGCCGGGTGAGTTCCACGAAATCGAGTGGGTCCGTGGGCCTGCAGGCAGGTCGGCCGCAGCGCGACGCGTGGGTGCAGGGCCGGGTCGACAGGGCGGCGGGAAACGCGTGGTGCGCGAGCGCAATGCTGCGTCCGCGCCGTGTGTCGGCGGTCTAGGAACGTCTCGGCCAAACCTTGCTTTCGCAGTGCGTCCATGGTACTCTCCGACTTGGTAAGATGAGCGGCCTGGGGTAGCAATCATTGGTGACATTCCGCATCGTCCAGGCGTAATTTCTTACCAAATATTCATGGAAGGAAGACAGCCAAGCGGTGGGTGGTAGAATTACGTGTTTCACGATGTGCCATTGCGGGGGAATGGCTTCTTGTCATGCAGCGGATGCACCTTGGAACTCACGATGGCGATCGGCCAGCGGCGTGCCTCGTGGTGTCTGTCCAGGTGCGGCGTGGCACGAGTCCTGCGGCCAACTTGGCGACCTTCCGTCCCGGTGATTTTCTCAGCTTGTTGGACTTAGTGTAGGAGTACTGAGTTGTACGACACCCTCCTGGATGAATTCGAGGACGATGCAGCGCGAACTCCGGATGATGAAGAGAGTTTCGAGAAACTGTCGGACGACGACGATACTTCAGACGACGATGAATGCGACCTTGATGATCCGGGACAACAGGATGACGATCCCGACGTACGCGGAACGGACGAGGATTTATTGACCGCGGAGGATGGCGAATCGTGGTCGGACGATCCGGTTCGCATGTATCTGACGCAGATGGGAGAGATCCCATTGCTGACGCGTCAGGAGGAGATTCGGCTCGCCAAGAAGATCGAGGTGACGCGTCGTCGTTTTCGGACGAGATTGCTCGAATGTGACTACGTGATCCAAGCTGCCCAAAAAGTCCTCAAACGTGTGCATCACGGCGAGCTGCCGTTTGACCGCACGGTGCAGGTCTCAGTGACGGATCGCCTGGAGAAAGAGCAGATTCTGGGGCGTCTGCCCCACAATCTGTGTACGCTGGAAGTTCTGTTGCGGCGCAACCGGCGCGACTATCGACTGGCTTTGAGCCGATCGCAGATGAAAACGCAGCGGCGGGGAGCCTGGCGGCGGCTGGGTCAACGGCGGCGGCGGGCGGTGCGGCTGGTGGAGGAGTTGGGGCTGCGCACGCAGCGGATTGAACCGATGATTCGCACGCTCGAGGAATTCAGTCGGCGGGTGGATCGGTTGAAGACGCAGCTGGAGGAGCTCCGGCGGAACAAAGTGCCGGTGGGGGAACGCGAGCCGCTGGTGGCCGAGTACCGCAGCATTCTGCTGGCGACTCAGGAGACGCCCACCAGCCTGCGGAACCGGGTGCAGTTCCTCAAGTCGGTGTATGTGCAGTACCAGCAGGCGAAGCAGGAGCTGTCCGAGGGCAACCTGCGCCTGGTGGTGTCCATCGCCAAGAAGTATCGCAATCGGGGACTGAGCTTCCTGGACCTGATCCAGGAGGGGAATGCCGGGTTGATGCGGGCGGTGGACAAGTTCGAGTACCGGCGCGGCTTCAAGTTCTGCACCTATGCGACCTGGTGGATTCGCCAGGCGATCACGCGCGCGGTGGCCGATCAGAGCCGCACGATTCGCATCCCGGTGCACATGGTGGAGACCATGTCGCGCGTCCGGAATGTCTCCCGCCAGTTGCTGCAGGAGTTGGGGCGCGAGCCGACGCTGGAGGAGACGGCCCGCAAGGCGTTCACCTCGGTCGACGAGGCCCGGCGCGTGCTGGCGATGAGCCGCTATCCGATCAGCCTGGACCGTCCGGTGGGCAACAGCGAAGACAGCCATTTCGGCGACCTGCTGCCGGACGGCGCGGCGGAGAGCCCCGCCACTGGGGCTTCGCAGGAAATGCTGCGCGGCCGCATCAACAAGGTGCTCAAGACGCTGAGCTACCGGGAGCGGGAGATCATCAAGCTGCGCTACGGGCTGGGAGACGGCTACAGCTATACGCTCGAAGAAGTCGGACACATTTTCAAGGTGACGCGGGAACGCATCCGGCAGATTGAGGCCAAGGCGGTCCGGAAACTCCAGCAGCCCAGCCGCAGTCAGGAGCTGGTTGGGTTCCTCGATTAGCGGGTGCCGGGCCTGATCCGGCGGGCAGGGGCCCTGCACGGGGATCCTGGGGAGCGCGCTTCCCAGGGTCCCCGTGTTGAGTTGAACAGGGGATGGGTACACGGCGTCTGCAACTGCCGAACGGTCATGCCGATGGACATTGAGCGCGTCATCCGCTTTCTTGAGCACCCGGACGAGGCGGCCCGGTGGTTCACCTCGCTGGGGCTGGAGGACGCGCGCCGCGGCTTCCGCAACCTGGAAAACATGGCCCGCAGCGGCATGACCCTCGACCTGTTGGCCGCCATGTGCAGGCAGCTGGAACGGCATCTGCCCTGCATCAGCGATCCCGACATGGCGGTCAACAACCTGGACGATTTCGTCGCCGCTGCCCGCAACCCGCTGGCGCTGGGCTCGTTGTTCGAACGCGACGAGGACGCGCTGCCAACGCTGCTGCAGATCTTCTCCAGCAGCCAGTTCCTGTCGGAATGGCTGGTCCGCGATCCGGAGGCCTTCGACCTGCTGCGCCTGACCGAAGGGCAGCCGGTCGCGCGCGACGCGCTGCGGGACGACATCTGCAGCCACGTGGCCAGCGTGGATGACGAACGCGTGGTGACCCGGATTCTCAGCGGCTGCCGGCACCGGGAAATGCTGCGGATTGCCTACGGCGACATCGTGCGCGGACAATCCCTGGAGGTGGTGACAGCGCAGATTTCCTACCTGGCCGACGCCGTCATCGAAGCGGCGGTGCGGTCCGCGTGGCGGTTCCAGCAGCAGAAGCGCGGGGTGCCCCGCCTGGCGGACGGCCAGCGCGCCCGCTTCACCGTCCTCGCCCTCGGCAAACTCGGCGGCGAAGAACTGAACTACTCGAGCGACATCGATCTGATCTTCCTCAGCGACGGGAACGGCAAGACCGATGGCGAACGCTCGATCAGCAACGCGGAGTTCTTCGATCGGCTGGCGAAGCAGACCGTCAAACTGCTCACCGAACCAACCATCCTCGGCACCGCCTATCGCGTCGACCTGCGTCTCCGCCCGGAAGGCAATCAGGGGCCGGTCGTGCGGGATTGGGAGAGCGCGCTGCGGTACTACGACATGTCGGGGCGCACCTGGGAACGCCAGGCGTTTGTCAAGGCACGCACCGTCGCGGGGGACCGGGACCTGGGGGACTTCGTGCTGGAGCAGCTGCAGCCGTGGATCTATCAGCGGTATCTGACGTGCGCCGACATCGCTGGCATCCGCGCGCTGAAGCGGCGGATCGAGAACCGCACGCATCTCGAGGGGGGCGATGCACGCAACGTGAAGACCGGCCACGGGGGCATTCGCGACATCGAGTTCTGTATCCAGTTCCTGCAGCTGCTCAACGGCGGCGATCTGGCCGACATCCGCACCGGCAATACGCTCCGCGCCATGACTCAGCTCGAACACGTCGGCTGCCTCACCATGCAGGAGCGGCAGATCCTGGAAGACAACTACCGCTTCCTGCGGAAGATCGAGCACCGGCTGCAGATCATGTTCGATCTCAAGACGCACACCTTGCCCGAAGGGGATAAGGAACTGCGGCGGCTGGCCATCCGCACCGGGTACGCCGATCGCGGGGACCGCCGCGCGCTGGATGATTTCAAACGCGACCTGCGCGAAAACACCCGCCTCAATCGCCGCATCCTCGACCACCTCCTGCACGACGCCTTCGGGGCGGACCCCGCCTCCGCCCCCGAAACCGACCTCGTGCTGGACCCCGCGCCCCGGCCGGAGACGGTGCAGCAGTGCCTGGCGCGCTATCGGTTCCGCGACGTGCCCGGCGCCTACGACAACCTGATGGCGCTCTCGACCGAACGTGTGCCGTTCCTGTCGACGCGGCGGTGCCGCCACTTCCTCGCCTCCATCGCCCCCCGCCTGCTCACGGCCGTGGCGGAAACGCCGGATCCCGATTCCACGCTGGTCAACCTGAGCAAGGTCAGCGATTCGCTGGGGGGCAAAGGCGTCCTGTGGGAGCTGTTCAGTTTCAACCCCCCTTCGCTCCGACTGTATGTCCGGCTGTGCGCGTCGAGCCCCTACCTGTCGGGTATTCTCACGAGCAATCCGGGCATGCTCGATGAACTGATGGACTCGCTCGTGCTCGACAAGCTGCCGACCTACGAGTCGCTGCAAGCGACGTTGCAGGATCTGTGCCGGGGAGCGGAAGACACGGAGCCGATCCTGCACAGCTTCAAGAGCTCCCAGCACCTGCGGGTGGGAGTCCGCGATATCCTGGGCAAGGAGGATCTGCGCGACACGCACCGCGCCCTGTCGGATATTGCCGAAGTCTGCCTGCAACAGATCGCGACGCGGGAGTACGACATCCTGGCCGACCGATTCGGCCGGCCGTTCCGCCCGGATGCCGACGGCCAGAAGGTGGAGTGCGGCTGGGCCATCATCGCGCTGGGCAAACTGGGCGGCCGCGAGCCGAACTACCACAGCGACCTGGATGTCATCTTCTTCTTCGACGCCGAGGGGCAGACGGAACACGACCGGCGCGCGCGGCGCGGCGAGGTCACGAGCAACCAGCATTTCTTCAGCCAGCTGGGGCAGCGGATCATCAAGGTCGTGACGCAAATCGGACCGCATGGCCGCCTGTATGAGATCGATCCGCGTCTGCGGCCCACCGGCAAAAGCGGTTCGCTGGCGGTGTCGTTGGAGGAGTTCGAGCGGTACTTCGCCGATGGACGCGGACAATTGTGGGAGCGCCAGGCGTTGTGCAAAGCGCGCCCCGTCTGCGGCACGCCGGCCGCTCAGACGCGCGCCATGGAGGTGATCCGGCGCATGATCGTCGACTATGACTGGCAACCGAACAGCGCAGAGGAGATCCGGAATATGCGGATCCGGATGCAGCAGTCGGCATCGGACCAGAACCTGAAACGGGGGATCGGCGGCACGGTGGACGTCGAGTTCATCGTGCAGATGCTGCAGCTGAAACATGTCGACCAGTATCCCGAGATTCTCGTGCCGGGAACGCTCGACGCGCTGGGGGCACTGCACCGCGCCGGTGTGCTGGCGGACGAGGATGCACTGCGCCTCGATCAGTCGTACCGATTCCTGCGCAGCATTGAATCCGCGCTGCGCCTGATGAACACCGCGGCGCGCCATGACCTGCCCAGCGACGAGCTGGAGCTCGACAAGCTCGCCTTCCTCATCGGCTGCGCGAGCGCCCGGCAACTCGTCGACGATTGCCGGCAGCACCGGCGGAGCAACCGCGACTGTTTTCACCGCCTGTTTGATGCGGCATCGTGTGCGGCCTTCTCGTGACATGCAGGGGGGACCGCCACGCGGCCGAGCCGCTCAGTCCGGCTGACCCGTCCCAATGTCGATCGTCTGGAACCGGGCGACTGAGAGGGTGAAGATCTTGCCGTCGCCGATGCGACCGGTGCGCGCGATCTCCACCAGCTTGCGGATGATCTCCTCAGCCCGCGCGTCGTCGACCCACACAGTGATTTCGACCTTGGGCAGGAAGGCGAGCGAGTATTCGCTGTCGCCGTACTGATCGAGATAGCTCTTCTGGCGTCCGAACCCTTTCACTTCGCGGACCGCCAGCGCCTCCAGGGGCGCCCGCCGGAGCCCCTCGAGCACCTTCTCGGCGAGAAACGGTTTGACGATCGCCGTTACCTGCTTCACAATCTGCCGCCCGATCTGCCGTATGCCGCCCGCGGGAAGTCCGCCCCTGTCACGAGCCGGTGCCCCGGTGCCGTCTGCCGTGGGGGTGGGGCGGACACCGGCGGGGAGCGCAACCGGCCGGTCCTCATCGTATCAGGGCCGGCGCCGGGGATCCAGCGGACGGGGGCGCGGCGCGCCCGCCCCGGGACCCCTGTACCGGCGGCGCCATTTCTGACACGATATTCGACACCTGTCCAGGAAGTGCCGATAATCAAAGAGACCCGCTGGCTGCCGACCCCGGGGGGCCCGGGACGGATCGGCAGTGCCTGTTGTGAGGTGTCGGCAGCGAACTGTGTTGGACAGCGCCGGAGGTGTGCCCACCCGTGACGAAGTACTCGAAATACCAGCAGAACATCATCAAGAACTACTACGAGAACCGCGATGCCATTGCGCTGCAGCGCGTTCAGGAGCTGGTGACGGAGCTCTATCTGTCCGAAGGCAAGAAGCGTCAGCGCCACTGGGAGCAGGTGAAACTGCACCTCGGCAAACTGGGAGTCACACCGGCGCAGATCGACCAGCTGGTGGCCCAGGACAAGCCGGAGCTTGTCGCGGCGATCGTCCAGGATCTGGCGGACAAGGTGTAGGGCAGCACACGCTGATGGATGACCCACACGCTGGCGGCGAGGCCGGGGGAGCAGACGCGGCACGGGCAGACCGTGAGCCGGCCGCCGAGCGGCCGTGCCTGACGCCGGACGAGCTGGGGGAATCGCGGCGGTACAGCCGGCAGGAGCTGGTGTGCACGCTGCTCGACATGGCGATCGACGTCGTCTATCTGGGGGTGATGGCGTTCTGGGGCGCGCGCAGCATCGATCGCGCGCTGTCTCTCACGCCGGTCCTCGGTGAGTTGGCGGTGCTGCGGCTGGCCTGCCTGTTCCTGATTTTGACGGCCCTGCACTACGCCTGTTCCTTCCCGCTGGCTGTCTACAGCGGATTCGTGCTCGAACACCGCTTTGGCTTGAGTCGGCAGAGTTTCGGGCGGTGGCTGTCCCGGTACGCGCTGCGGAACCTGCTGGCGACCGGGCTGGGGCTGGTGCTGATGGTCGGCCTGTTTCTGCTCATCTGGTGGGCGCAGGCGTGGTGGTGGCTCATCGCGGCGCTGGCGGCGTTTGCCGTCACGATCGTGCTGGGCCAGCTGGTGCCGGTCCTGATCCTGCCGCTGTTCTACGAGATTGAGAAGCTGGAGGACGAGGATCTGCGGGAGCGTTTGGAGCGGCTGGCCCGCGGCACGTCACTGGGCATCGAGGGTGTGTATCGGATGAAACTCAGCGCCGAGACGGTCAAGGCCAATGCCATGCTGGCCGGACTGGGACGCACCCGGCGCGTGATTCTGGGCGATACGCTGCTGGACAACTTCCACGCGCGGGAGATCGAGGTCGTGTTCGCGCACGAGGTGGCCCACCACGTGTACCACCACCTGGCCAAGCTCACGCTGTTCGGGCTGGTCTATGCGGCGGTGAGCTTCTGGGCCTGCGACCGGATCCTCGTCGCGTGGGTGACGGCCGTGGCGGGATCGTTCCAGTATCCCGACTGCCCCGTGTATGCGCTGGCGCTGATCCTGTTCGTCGTCACGGTGTTGTCGCTGCTGGTCAGTCCGGTGCGCAACGGTCTGAGCCGGCGGTTCGAGGCGGCCTGCGATCGCTACGCGCTGCAGGTGACGGGGGATGCGGAAGCGTACCGCGCCGCGTTCACGCGGCTGGCCCGGCTCAACAAGACCGATCCGCATCCGCATCCGTTGGATGTCTGGCTCCTGCACGATCATCCGCCGGTCGCTGCGCGGCTGGCGCTGGCTGATCAGCTCACAGCCGCACCACGCAGTTGCCGCTGATGCGCCGGATCAGATGACGGATCTCCAGCACGCTGATCGTGGCCAGCACGCGGGGGGCCGGCAAACGCGTGCTCCGCACAACCTGATCCAGATTCGTCGGGTCGGTGGCGATGGCGTCGAGCACCTGGCGCTCCTGGTCATTGAGCTGCAGTTCGGCCGGATGCCGCAGCGTGTGTCCGTCGTGCTGCAGCAGCGGCTGGCACAGCGGCCCGAGTTCCTCCAGCACATCGTCGACCGTTTCCACCAGCTTGGCGCCATCCCGAATCAGCCGATGGCAGCCGCGCGACATGCGGCTGTCGGCCGGACCAGGCAGGGCGAAGACTTCACGCCCCTGTTCGGCTGCGTGCGACGCTGAGATCAGGGCGCCGCTCCGCTCGGCCGCCTCAATGACCAGGACCCCCAGCGCCAGTCCGGTGATGAGACGGTTGCGCTGCGGAAACGTCCCGCTCATCGGCGCCTGCAGCGGCGGCAGTTCGCTCAGCAGGCTTCCCTGCCGCCGGATGGACTCGGCCAGCGCCGCATGCTCGGGGGGATAGAGGTTCAGCACGCCGCTGCCGAGCACGGCAATGGTGCGGCCACCCGCCTCCAACGCTCCGCGGTGGGCCGCCGCATCAATGCCGCGCGCCAGGCCGCTGACGATCGTCAGGCCGGCCCGCGCCAGACCGCTCGCGAGCCGCTGGGCCTGCCGCAGACCATAATGGGTGGCGTGCCGTGTGCCCACGATCGCCAGCGCCAGTTGATCCTGCGGTGCGCTGTCGCCGCGCCGGAACAAAATCCCCGGCGGATCGGGTATCTCACGCAACAAGGCCGGATAACGCGGGTCGGCTTCCGGTATCAAGTCGATCTGATGCGCGCGGCACAGCTCGATCTCCCGGTCAACGTCCAACTCGCCCGCCTGGCGGATACGGTCGCACAGCCGGGGCCCGATGCCAGGCACCTGCCGCAGTTGTTCAGCCGAGGCGGCCAACGCCGCGCCGTGCGTGCCGAACCGATCCAGCAGCGCCCGCCGCGTCCGCGGGCCGACGCCAGGAATCAAGCACAGACGCAGCGTATCGCGCAGCTGACCGGGATCCCCGGACGCGAAGAGGGGCAGCGAGTTCACGGTGGCTTCCAGTTACCAGCTCGAGGGCTTCAGGTCTTGTCCGAGCCCACGGCCACACACCCCGCGGGGCGCGCAGCACAGGACCACGCCAACCTGCCCGTGAACAGTCATCGCTACGCAAACAGTTATTCTACCGCGGTCGACGGGGGTGCGGGAAGATCCTTCGCGAATCCCACGGCCAGCGCCATCTGGATGAGTTCGGCGAGCGATTCAGCGCCCATCTTCTTCATCAGGTTGGAACGCCGCAGCTCGACCGTGCGCAACCCCATGTCGAGATCGCGGGCGATGAGCTTGTTGGGCGTTCCCTCCAGCACCTTGGCCAGGACCGCGCGCTCCTCACGCGTCAACGTGCTCATCCGCTGCTCGATCGTGCGGTGGCGGTTGCGCACGTCGCGCAGCGCTCGGCAGCGCTCCAACGCCTCCACAATCGCCTTCCACAGCTCGTCGGGCTGGCACGGTTTGGTCAGGAAACTCACTGCCCCGGCCTGCATCGCACGCACCGCCGCTGATACATCGCCGTAGCCCGTAATCACGATCACTGGCAATGGAATGTTGCGGTGCCGCAGCTCCTCCTGCAGATCCAACCCGCCCATTCCTGCCATCCGCACATCCAGCACCAGGCAGCCACACAGATCCTCCGAGGCCACCGACAGAAACTGCTCCGCCGACGAGTACTCCTTGCTTGGCATGCCACGCGATTGCACCAGCGCGGCCACGGATTCGCGAGCACCCGGGTCGTCGTCCACAATGTGGACGCACTCATGTGTGAAGTTACTCAATACCCCTACCTTCGCCTTAGACAGTTCGGAGATGCGCACCATCCACCAAACAGCCAGGACCATACTTGGTTTCCCGACTCACCCGCTGTGGCAGAGAATATAGCGAGACGCCACCAATTTGGAAAACCCCTAACATAGGGTAGACTGGGGGCAGCCGCCCACGAAGTCTGTGGGGGACCGACGGATCCGTGGGACGCAGACCACCATGGCGAAACGCAACGCGAGGAAGAAGAGGTCCCGGCCGCTACCGGGAAGGTCCCGGGAGGCGGCGCCGGACCCGGCGCCGGAGGTGCCGCGGCCGGCGCGCACGATCCGGCTCTGGAAGAAGCTGCTGTTTGCCACGATCAGCGTGGGGCTGTTCTATGGCGTGCTGGAGCTCACGTTGTGGCTGGCCGGTGTCCCGCCGCTCATCGCGCGGGAAGATCCCTCCCGCGGCTTCTCGGGCATCGTGACGGTCTTCGAACGCGTGGGCGACGTCTATCGCACGCGGCGTGCCGCGGCGCAGCAGAGCTTCAACGAGCAGTCGTTCCTGGCGGAGAAGCCGGCCCATGGCTTGCGGATCTTCTGTCTGGGGGGCTCCAGCGCGTATGGTTTTCCATGGGGAGCGGAAGCCGCATTCACCAGCCTGCTGGGGGAGTCGCTTGCCGCCCGCCATCCCGAGCTGCATGTCGAAGCGATCAACGCGAGCGGCGTATCGTACGGCATGCATCGCCTGAACATCGTCGCCGACGAGCTGCGGACGTATCAGCCGGACATCTTCATCATTTACAGCGGCCACAATGAGTTCATCGAACCGGCGTTCTTCGAGTCGCTCAAGAACCGCGGCGCTATCCACACGCAGCTGGAATATCAGCTGGCGCACTCGCGCGTGTACTCAGCCATGCGGTCGGCCTTTGAGTACGTTGCCCGGCAGCAGCGTGCCGCCGACTCCGCGGTCGAAGTGGACGTCCGGCGCGACGAGACGCGCGTCTTTGCTCCGGAGGAGAAGGCAGCGATTGTAGCCGAATACCGCTGGCGGCTGGAACGGCTCGTGCGCCGCGCACAGGAAGCGCAGATCAAAGTCGTGCTGGTCACGGTGCCGGCCAATCTGAGCCAATGGCGTCCGCAGGCCTCGGCCGGTCTCACCGCACTGGCGGCGGGGGACCGGGAGCTGTGGTCGGCGGCAGTCGCGGCGGGGCAACGCGAGTTCCGCGCCGGCAACTTCCCGGCCGCGGCCGGGTATCTTGAGCAGGCTGCACGCCTCGCGCCGGACCACGCCGAAACCCAGTACTACCTGGGACGCACCTGCGAGCAGCTTGGCCGGTTCGACGAGGCGCGCGCCGCATATCAACGGGCGTGCGATGCGGACGCGTCCCCGATCCGCCGTGTGTCAGGCATCAACGAGGCGATCCGGGATGTGGCTCGGCAGCGAGGGGCGTTGCTGGTCGATGCGGATCAGATTTTTGAACAGCAGAGCGAGCACGGCCTGGTCGGCTTCAACCTGATCGAGGACTACGTCCACCCGACGCGCGCCGGACATGAACTGCTCAGCTGGTGCCTCTGGGACGCGATCGAGCGGGAGGGCTGGCTGGGCCACACGGCCACCGCCGACCGCGCGTTGTTCGAGCAGGTGCTTGCGCAGCGCCGCAGCCGGCCGGTGAAGCCGAACGCCGTGTGGCTCTTCAACCAGGGGGTGGTCCTGCAGAACCAGGGGCGCGCCGAGGCGGCGATTGAGAAGTACCGCGAGGCCTTGGCCATCGTGCCTGCCTACCGGGCGGCACTCCATAACCTGGGAGGACTCCTCTGCGACACGGGACAGACGGCCGAAGCCGTGGAGGTGCTGGAACGCCTGGTAGAAATCGATCCGCAGGGGGGCGAGGCGCACTACAACCTGGCCACTGCCCTGCATCGCCTGGAGCGTCTGGAGGAGGCGATCGCGCACTATCAGGAGGCGTTGCGGCTCAGGCCCAACCACGCCGGCGTGCACAACAACTGGGGCATGGCCCTCTTCACACGCGGGCAGTATGACGAGGCCGCGGCGCACTATGAAGCGGCGGTGCAGCTCCGGCCGGACGACATCGTCTTTCGCTGCAACCTGGCCAACACGCTGCAGAAACTCGGGCGCCTCGAAGACGCGGTGGCTCAGTACCAGGAGGTGTTGCGGCTGCAGCCCCACGATGTTCCGGCCCACCGAGGGTTGGGCGATGCGCTGCAGCAGCTCGGACGCGTCGATGAAGCGGCCGCCCACCACACCGAAGCGGCGCGACTTGAAGAGGCACGGGGGGGACCGTGACCGGCCGCCCGCCACGCTCACGGCGCTCTAGCCGAGGATGGCGGCACGCACCAGTTGCGGATCGACATCGCCGAAGAGCTCGACATGCCCCATCCGCACGGGCAGCACGAAGCGCAGGCGGCCGTGGGCCACTTTCTTGTCCTGCTGCATGGACTCGAGTAGCCGTTGGGGATCCACGCGCGGGACGTCCACGGGCAGGCCGAGCGCGGACAGCAGCCGGCGCTGGCGGGCCGTGAATGAGTCGTCCACCAGGTGCAGGGATTCCGCCAGGCGCGAGGCGCACAGCATGCCGATGGCCACCGCCTCGCCGTGCAGCAGCTGCTCGTAGCCGGTCACCGCCTCCAGGGCGTGCGCGAAGGTGTGACCGTAGTTCAGAATGGCGCGCCGCCCGCTCTGCTCCCGTTCGTCGTCCTGCACCACTTCGGCCTTGAGCCGGCAGCAGCGCGCGATTACATACCGGAGTGTCTCATCGTCCCGCGCGAGGATCCGGTCCACATGCTGCTCC
>DAISIS010000063.1:0-16993 GCA_036821925.1 Pirellulaceae bacterium | reverse complement strand
GCTCGATCTGCACCGCCTCCCGCCGCTGCGGAAACACGTCCCGCCACTTCGGAAAACGACCCTCCACCAACCGGGAGTAAATCGTCACCCGCGGGCTCCTGAGCAAGATGTCGTTGGCGTGCACCGCGATGCGGATGTCGGCGTCCGGGTCGGTAAACGCCCGCTCGATCAGCTGCATGGAGCGGGCCGGCACGATGGTCGTGCCGTCCACGTGTGTGCCTTGCCCGACGCTGGCGCACGGCCCCTCCATCTTCGCCAGCCGCCGACCATCGGTCCCCACGGCGATGATCTGGTTCTCAACAAACTCCAGCAGCACACCCCCCAGGGCGTAGCGGCTGCTCTCCGTGTCCGTGGCAAACAGCGTGCGGCGGATGAGTTCCTTCAGCAGGCGGGCCGATACCTCGTGATAGTTCTCCTCCTCGAACGACGCCACCTCCGGAAACTCGTCCGGGTTCTGACCCGGCAACTTGAATTCGCTCCGGTCCCCCCGCACCCGCAGACCCTGCGGATCGGCTTCCACTCGCAGTTGGGTGTCCACGCTTTCCCGCAGGATAGATCCGAACCGGACGACCGGCAGCACGGCGCTGCCCAACGCTTCGACTTCGATTCCCGGCACGTCAATCCGGATGCCGGTCTCCATGTCGGTGGCCAACAACGTGGCCTGTTCCTGCGTGACGACCAGTTTGACGTTTTGCAGAATCGGCTTGGGACTGCGGCTGGGAGCGACCGTCGCTGCAGTCTGAAAGGCGGCCAGCAACTTCTCGCGCTCACATACGAATTTCATGGGGCACTACCTTTCCTCGTCGTGGACTCGGCTGCCGGCCGGCCGGGCCGGACTGACCGGTGGCATCGCCGCGTCCACGTCGGCTGGGTTCTTCTTCTTTCTTAGATACTCTCTAGCAGCAGTTATATCCCGGCTCCCCAGACTGTCGACAACCGCGTGTGTGCCAGGCGGAAAACACTTCCCGGCCACGATTTAGTGCACGCCGCCCGGCAGCAGACCAGTGGGGAAAACGTGTTGCTGCGATGTCTGGGATCTGTTGGTTTCCTGGCGCGTCGTGGTGGAAAACCGGCGCGTCCCGTGCGGCCTGTTGGTAACCGGCTGATCCATCAACAGTCATCAACAGCCAATCCACATGTTCTCCACAACCTGCATATCGCTCCGATGAATCTTGGTGTTCAGTCCGTTTCCTTTCACTCGCACTCCGCGCGCAACCGTCACGTCAGTGACGAGGGGCCGGCCAGTTCCCGCGACAGCTGATCCACCGCTGTGGCAATGGCCGGGTCCGTGTGCCGTAACGATTCGGTCTTGCGGCAGGCGTGCAGCACCGTCGTGTGGTCTCGGTCGCCAAAGTACTGTCCAATCAGTTCCAGACTTCTGCCGGTCAGGGTCCGCGCCAGGAGCATGGCGACGCCGCGGGCGCGCACCACCTGGCTGCGCCGCGACGGCCCCCGCAACTGCTGCACCGTGACACTGAAGTACCGGGCGGTCTTGCCCGCGATCACGCGGAAACTGGGTTGCCGGGCGTGGGCCTGATCCTCGAGGAACACGCGAATCCAATCGGTGTCGCGCGCCGCGTCTTCCACGCGGGCCACGTGCCCGAGCTGCAGGATCGCATGGTTCAGCTGGGGAACGGTCAGTCGCTCTGGTTCGGTGCCCGCCGCCAGCAGGTCGAGTGCCTCCTCCGACAGACACACGGCATGTCTCTCTGCGAGCTGTTGGAGCAGCACGCGGCGGGCCGGAGCGCCGGGAGCCAAGAGCGGGACCGTCAGCCCGCTCGACAGACGGCTCCGCAGGCGGGGCGCCAGGCCGTCGTGTGTCCCGGGAGGCTGCGACGTGGTGAGGAGGACGGCCGTGCCGCAGTCGAGCAACCGATCGAGCAGGCGTGTGAGTTCCTCCTGGGCAGCCGGTTTCTGCCGCAGCTGCTGCAGGTCGTCCACCACAAAGAGCCGCGCAGCAGCCAGCTTGTCGCGAAAATCCGCCAGGCTGTCCGTGTCCAGCGCGTACGCGTGGCTGCGCGCGAAATCGGCGCCACACGTGGCGATCAACGGCTCACCAGGTCGCTCCTGCCGCCAGCGGTCCGCCAACCCTTCGGCCAGCAGCGTCTTGCCTGTCCCGGTCGGACCGCAGAACACGACCGGGTTGTAGCGCCGCTGGGCGGCGAAGAGCGCCTGGACCGCAAACTGGACCAGGCGGTTTTCTTCGCTCCCAATGTACTCGCGCACCACCAGCCCACGCGGCGTGCCGCGTGAGGGTGCCTTGAGCGGTGGCGCTGCACACGCCTCGAGAGGGATCGAAAATACGCCGCTAACCACCCAGACTCCGTCCGCAAAAGTCCCACCAATCCACCTGGCCACTGGGGCCTCAAACCGGAGCCCGAATTATAGCGATTTTCCCCCTCTTCCGCGAGACGGCGAGGCGGAAATTCACGGCCGCCGAGCTGGCCGCAACTGCTTGAACCGCAGGCAAATATGGCGATGGGACGCCCCCGGCTGCCGGCCGGCGTGGCTCGCCGCGCCCGTCACCGCGCCGGCGGCGTCCTGGCGGCCGGCTGGTACGCCGTGCGGAGGCGTCGGACCGCCTGGATGATGCGGGCCGCCGCCGTGTCGATGTCCTGACGCGTGGTGAAGGCGCCCAGACTGAATCGCAACGAACTGTCCACGATGTCCGCCGGCAACTGCATGGCCTGCAGGACGGCCGATGGCTCGGTCGACCCGCTGGCGCAGGCGGACCCGATCGAGCAGGAGACGCCCATCATATCGAGCGCCATGTGCACAGCCTGGCAGTTGAGTCCCGGGAAGGCCACATTCGACGTGTGTGGCAACCGGGGGGCGCCCACGGAGTTGACCACGACCCCGACGCCGGCGTCGCGCAGCAACTGCTCGAAACGGTCGCGCAGCGCCGCCATGCGCGCGGTCCGCGTCTCCGCATCACGCTGCCAGACCTGCAGCGCGTGGTGCAGGCCGACCGCCAGCTCCACCGGCTCAGTACCCGGTCGCAAGCCCGATTGCTGGAAGCCGCCGAAGAGGATGGGAGCGAGCTGCGCGCCACGGCGGATGACCAGCGCCCCGATGCCGCGCGGGCCGTGGAATTTGTGCCCGGTGAGGGTCAGCGCCGTGACCTGCAACTGCCGGAAGTGCACCCGGATCTTGCCCACCCCCTGCACCGCGTCCGTGTGGAAGGGGACTCCGACGGCGCGGCAGCGGCCGGCCAGCGCTTCGATCGGCTGCAACACCCCCGTTTCGTTGTTGGCCAGCATGATGCTCACCAGACGCGTCGCCGGCGTCAGCAGCGAGTCGAAATGCGTCTGGTCGATCACGCCCGACGAATCGACCCGCACGCGACAGACGTCGAAACCGCGCTGCGCAAGCTGCTCGGCCGGACCCACCACACTTGGATGCTCCACCGCAGAAATAATCACGCGGCCGGGAGGCGTGCCCACCAGGCCGCACAGCGCCAGATTGTTGGCCTCGGTGCCCCCACTGGTCAGAATGACGCGGTCTGCCTGCAGCCCCAACATGTCCGCGCCGACCAGGCGGCCAATGCCCTCCCGGGCATCTTCCAGCACCTGGCGCGCACGCCGCCCGTGCTGATGCGAACTGGCGGCGTTGCCGTAGCCAGCCAGATAACAGTCGGCCATCGCCTGCACAACTTCAGGATGAATCGCCGTCGTCGCGTTGTGGTCCAGATTGATCATCACGATTCTCGCCCCAAATGAGTCCGGGCCTGTGCGCGCCCACGCACGCTTGACGCGCGATGCGGCTCGCACCGCAAAGCCTCCGCGTAGAAGCGCTCTGCCGCCGCCCAGTTCCGCAGGTCCAACTCCACCCCCGCTAACTCCTCATACTTGCCCGCCAACAGCCGGTTCAGGTCGCCTTGAAACGCCTGAGCCGTCGCCGGCATCGCCGCCAACGCAAACAGTTCCGGCATGAAAAGATAGAGTTCTTGTTGGGCCAGCCTGGCAATCTCCGGCCAGAAGATCCGGGCCCGCGCCGGGTTACTGGTCGTCCATTCCAGCCAGTGCAATTCTCCCTCCACATTCCACGCGTCCAGGTACCGCGTGAGAATATGGGCATCCCCCTCCCGCCATATCTGGCCCAGACGCACGGACACCGCGAGATCCCATCTTCCAGGGGGGGATTGGCTCGCGATGTACCGGCCGTCGACCAGCGCCTGTTCTAGCTGAGGCCGGTGGACAGTGCGCCAGACGGGTGTCACCTGGACGCGCACGACTGGCAATTCGAAGTACGTGTAGCTGCGGCGTTCAAACGTGTCGGGGGCAAATTCCTCGCCGGACACCTGGCCGAAGAGCAGCGTGCCGGTCCACACGATCATCAGCGCGCCGGCGAGGACCAGCAGGGCGACGAGTACACGCGTCACGATACGTCGCATAGGGGAGGCCTTGGATTCGGCTGAGATCTGACCGGCAGGTCTGCCCCGTGCGCTTTCCGCAAGAGCGCACCGATCACCTAAGGATTCTACCAGACGGTCGCACGGTGGGGGCTAGTCAGGAGGCATCTGCGGTGTGGGGGCGTCGCCGGGCGTGCGGAGTGGGGGACCTGGCGCCGGGTCCCTCCTATCGTGGGGACACGCCTTCCCGTCGGCGCACAAACCGCTATTGTCCGGACTCTCGTGGGCAGGATACTTAGCAGTGCGGGAGTGCGGCCGTGGGGGCAGCGTTCCGACTGACGGGTCGGTTGTCGGTTGTCGATCGGGGGGCCGGGCTGAGTTCGCACTGTGGCGTGCGGTGCAGAACGGGGCTGGCATGCGAATCAGGGCGATGGTGAGTGCGGAATGCCTGCACAGCGTGGCGTTGCGGTATCGCGGCGTGACGGTGCCTCAGTACGTGCGCCGAGAGGGGCCCCGTCCGAGGTGGCTGCTGGGACCGCTGGCGGTGGCGGGGGGCGAGCGCGGCACGGACACGACGCTGGCGCGGCGGCAGCGATTGGAGGCCATCTTGTTGATGGCCCGGGAGCCGCTCAACAGCCGCAAGCTGGCCGAATACGCGCAGTTAGCCGATGGCACCGAAGCGCGCACGCTGGTCCGCCAGTTGAATCGGCAGTATGACGACAGCGGGCGGGCATTTCGCGTGGAGCCGATTGGGGGCGGGTTCCGGCTGTTGACCCGGCGGCAGTTCGCACCCTGGCTGCGACGGTTGACCCACGTACCCCCGGTAGAGCGGCTTTCGGCACCCGCTATGGAAACTTTGGCGGTTGTCGCCTATCGTCAACCAGTGTTGCGTGCCGAAATTGAAGCTATTCGAGGGGTCGTTTGCGGCGAGATCCTGCGCCAACTGATGGATCGCGATCTGGTCCGTATCAGCGGGCGCAGCGAGGAATTGGGGCGTCCCTACCTTTACACAACCACTAAACGTTTCCTACAACTGTTTGGTCTCCAGAGCCTGGACGATTTGCCACGTGCGTTTGCGTTGCGCAATGACAGTCGCTCGACAGATCAAGCCCACGGAGTAGTTACCGTACCCATGTCCACCGACGGTCAACAACAGGAGCAGGAGAAGTCGGAAGTGAGTCTTACATTGCCTACCTATCAGCTTGTCGACGAAATGATCGAGGATTCCACCTCCCTCACGGCCGTCGTACCGCACTGCGGTTACGATGAGCACGAGGAGTACGACGACTTCGAAGAGGACGAGGAAGAGGAAGAGGACGAGGAAGAAGAGGACGAAGTCGAGGACGAAGAGCTCGACGAGGACGAGATCGACGACGAGGAGGAGTTCGAGGAGGAGGACGAGGAGGAGGAGGAGGACGAGGACGACTTCGAGGACGAGGAGTGGGAAGAAGTCGAAGACGACGAAGAAGACCTCGATGAAGGCTGGGATGACGACGAGGAGTGGGACGAAGACGAGGAGGAGGAGTTCGACGACGAGGAGGAGTCGGAGGAGGAGGAGTTCGACGAGGAGGAGTCCGAGGAGGAGGACGACGAGGAGTGGGAATGAGCGACCGCCGGGCGGTGTGCGCTGCGACGGTCAATCGGTGATTTGAAACAGGTGTCGCAGCGCTTCGAGCAGGCGTGTGGGAGATCCCTGGCTGGCTTCATCGCGCAGGGATTCCAGTGGTGGGTGCAGCAGCTTGTTGACCAGCCGATCGAAGGAGCGTTCGATTTCTTCGCGCGTCCGGGCGTCGGCATCTCCCAGTTTGTTGAGCAGGCGGCGCAGCTCATCGCGTTTGAGTTCTTCGGCTTGTTCTTTGAGGCGACGGATGGTAGGGCCGGTGATGCGGTGTTTGACATCGGCCACGAAGCGCTCGGTTTCTTCGGCGACGATCTGCTGGGCTTTAGGCCATTCTTCTTCGCGCGCCAGGCGGTTCCGTTCGCAGGCGGTCTTGAGGTCATCGATGCAATAGAGATACACGCTGTTGAACTGCCCGATGGCCGGCTCGAAATCGCGGGGCAGCGCGAGGTCCAGGATGAAGAGGGGGCGTAGGGCGCGGCGGCGGTGGATGTCGTGGAAACGGCGGGCGGTGACCACGGGCTCCGGCGCGCTGGTGGTGCTGACCACCAGATCGGCCCAGGTGAGCCGCGCATCGAGCTGCTGCCAGGAGTCGACTTCGGCCTGGACGCGCAGCGCCAAAGCCGCGGCCCGCGCCGGGTTGCGATTGAGGATCACGATGTGCTGGGCGCCCTCGTCGCGCAGGTAACGCAGCGTTTCTTCCCCCATCTCGCCGGCGCCCAGCAGCAGCACATGCTTGTCGTGAAACGTCTCGAACAGCTGCTTGGCAAAGTCCGCCACCGCCACGCTCGGAATGCTCACCCGCCGCCGGTTGATGTCGGTTTCCGTGGCCACACGTTTGGCCGTCCGGTTGGCCGCCTCAAAGGCGAGGTGCGTCACCGGACCGGTCAGCTGCTGCTCCTGCGCGACGGCAAACGCCTGCTTCACCTGTGAGAGAATCTGCGCCTCTCCCACCACCATGCTGTCCAGACTCGACGCCACCGTGAAGAGATGCCGCACCGCGTCCGCGCCGGAGTACTGGTACATGTGCCCCAGCACATCGCGGTCGTCCAGTCCCTGGAAGCTGGCCAGGAAGCGGACGAGCTGCGGATGGCTGGGCAGATCGCCCACGTCTTCCGCCGCCACGTATAGCTCCACGCGATTGCAGGTGGACAACAGCACGGCTTCTGCCGCCGGGTAGGCAGCGCGCAGGGCCCGCAGCGCGGCCACCGTCTGCGCGCGGCTGAACGCCAGACGCTCGCGGATGTCCACGGACGAACTGCGGTGGCTGCAGCCCACCAGGTGGAGATTCATCGGCTACCTCCCCCACTGCGGAGAAGGTGTGCGGTCCGCTGCCCGAGTTGGCGCCGCGGGGGTGGGAAGCGAGTCGTCCGGGGGGCGCGCAATCCCGTGCTGCCCCAGCAGCACCAGGCAGAGGACGAGTCCGAGGAACACGAAACTGGCCAGCGTCACGTAGGCTACCCTGCGCCCCTCCCCGGCCGGCCGGCAGAACGACTCGCACAACAGCGAGAGGGCCAGCCACAGAAACAGCACGCCGGAGGCGAGGACGACCGGATCGGTCCAGGCCACGCTCCCGTCGCGGTCGGACTGGCGGATCAGGTTCAGGGCCAGACCGGCCAGCAGGCCCAGCCCCAGCAGGCACGTCGACCACTGCAGGGAGCGCCGGTTGATGCGCTGCAACCACTCGAGCGGCGGCAGACGGAAGCCGGGCCGCGGTGGGAGCTTGCGCTTGAGCCGATACGATTGCAGCAGGTACATCACCCCCGCGGCGAAGCCGAGCGCGGTGACCGCCGTCCCCAGCATCAGCATGATGCCGTGCAGCAGCGCCCAGTAGCTCAGCGCCTGCGCCCGGGCAAACGGCGGCAACAGCCGCACGGCATGGGCCGTGCCGATCAGGGCCAGTACCAGCGGCAACAGGAAGATCCCGACCGTAGTCGCCGGCCGGCGGACGGCCAGCGCCAGATAGGCGGCCGCCAGGACCCAGGCCGCCAGCAGGCACCAGTCGTACCAGGTGGCCAGCGGCGTCACGTTGGCCGTCTGCAGCTCCTGACGCGTCAACGTCGACAGGTACATCGTGTGCGCCAGCAGCCCGGCCGCTGCGAACACAATCATCAGGATCCAGCGGACCGGCACCCGGAAGAACAGCCGGGACACCTCCAGCGCCAGGGTGACCGCGTAACTGGACGCAAAACAGGTGATGGTTATCCCTGACAACATGTCACAGCGTCCAACAATCACAGAGGTGTCTCGAGATCATATTCCTTGAGTTTCTTGTGGAGTGTGTTGCGGTTGATTCCCAGGCGGGCGGCCGCCTTCGTCTGCACATTGTTGCACGAGAGCATCACCTGGGCGATCAACTCCCGCTCCACTCGGTCGACGATCTTCGCATGCAGGCTGTCTTCGTCCGGCGCCGCGGTCGACAGACCCTGCTGGACCACTTCGTAGGTCAGCGCCTCGAGGTCGATGCCGCGCTCCAGCTTCCGCGGCTGCTCCCGGCCGACGACCGCCGGCGGCAGCAGATCCAGGGTCAACTCATCGCCGTCCGCCATGACCACGGCGCGTTCCACATAGTTCTGCAGTTCGCGCACATTACCTGGCCAATGGTAGTTCTGCAATGCATCGAGCGCCTCGCGCTGGATGTGCACCACGTACCGGTCGTTCAGTTCGCTGTAGTGGTTGAGGAAGTGCGCGACCAGTTCGGGAATGTCCTCGCGGCGGTGCCGCAGCGGCGGAATCTCGATCGGTACGACGTTCAGCCGCCAGTAGAGGTCCTCCCGGAATCCGTGGTCGTCGACCATCTGCAGCAGGTTCCGGTTGCTGGCGGCGATGACCCGCACGTCGACCTGGATGGTCTGGGTGTCACCCACCCGCTCGAACTCGCGTTCCTGCAGCACGCGCAGCAGTTTGACCTGCAGCATGCGCGAGGTGGAGTTGATTTCATCCAGGAAGATGGTGCCGGTGTGGGCGGCCTCGAAGCGCCCGGTCCGGTTCTTGATCGCGCCGGTGAACGCGCCGTGCACGTGCCCGAACAGCTCGCTCTCCAGCAGACTCTCGCTCAACGCCCCGCAGTTGACGCGGACGAAGGGGCCGGTGGCCCGGTTGCTCAGATGGTGAATAGCGGTGGCGATCAGTTCCTTGCCGGTGCCGGTCTCGCCGAGCAGCAGCACCGAGGCGTTGCTGCGGGCCACGCGGCGCGTGGTCCGATACACCTCTTCCATCGCCGGGCTGGACCCGATGATGCCGGGAATGGGTGGCCCGGATTCGTGTGCTGTGCGCGGGAGGTAGCTGCCCATGGTTCTGTTGAACCAGCGTTGATTCAATCGTCCTTCTGGGAGGGATCTGTCTGGCGGGTCGGCGCTTCGACCGTGTCGAGAATGGACGCCAGGACCTCCTGGGTGCCACGATCCAATCCCTCACTGGCATTGTACAAGTCGTATTGCTGCTGCAGTCGGGTGCGGGAGAGCCGCAGGCCGCGGCGCGTCACCGCGACGCGCAAGGCCTCGGCCGCCGCCTGCCGCGCCGAGAGCGGCTGCAGCTCGTTGCTGGCGAACTCGACCAGCGCCTGCTGCGCGCCGGGGGAACCCAGCAGTCCGAGCACGCGGCTGGCCGGCACAGCGAAGGCGGGATTGAGCAGCGCCTGCTGCATCCGCCCGTCCAGTCGCATCAGGTCGTAGAAACCATACGTGTCGGAATCGGCCGCCAGCCGGGCCAGCGCATCGAGGGCCCAGGTGGCGGCCCGCAACCGCTGCTCCCCCGGCACCCATTGCCGCCCCGCCGCGGCGACCAGTTGCTGCGTGTCGGCAATCAGGTCCTCGCGCGTTTGCGGCGGCGCCAACACCACGGTCAAGGGGTCCTGGGTGGCCAGCCGCCGCGCCGCCGCGGTGTGCACGTCGCGCGCCATGATGCCAATCGGCAGGTCGGCCGTCCGCGGATCGCGCCGCAGCACCTGCACCAGCTCCGCAAACGGTGGCTGGTCGATCGCATCGCTCAGCAGGATGAACGCATAGTCCGGGCTGGCGAATGCGCGCAGCGCCAACGCGCGGCCGACGAATTCGGTGTCGGATTCATATCCCAGTTCCGTGAAGTACCCGGCGAGCGTGCGCGCCGACTCCGCCCGGGGATCGCCGATCAACACGCGCAAGCGCCCCCCCGACGCCGACAGGTGTCCCAGCACTTCCGGCAGGAAGCTGCTGCCCGGATACGACCGCCGCGGATCGCACTTCAGGATCGCCCGGGCGGCCGCAAACTGGATGCGGCGGTGCGGGTCGAGCAAGGCCCGGACCAGCAGGCGCGGCTGGCCGTCGGCACTCGCCACCAGGGCGCTGTCCTGCAGATCGCCCAGCAGATCGATCGCCGCGATCGCCGCCCCGTAAGACTGGATCTTCAGCGCCCGGTCCAACACACGCTCCAGAAGGTCGGCGCCCCCCTGCGCTGCATCCGCGACGATCGGCGTGTCGGCCGCGTTCAACGCCCGGTCATAGCCGGCTTCCCGCTTGGCCAACTCCAGCGCCGTGACCAGGTGCATGATCCGGGACTCCTCCGCCGCCGGGTCGACCAGATAGCGCAGCGCGGCCAACTCGCTGGCCTTCACGAAGGCCGCATCGGCCTCGGACCAGTCGCGCGTCACCAGTCGCTGTTGCGCCGCATCCCACGTCCACAACGCCACCAGGCCGCGCGCATCGACCGCCCCCGGCGTGGCCCCGGCCAGGAACGCTTCGATCCGCTGCGTCAGATACGACACCGCTTCGCTGCGCGACGGGACCGTGCCGACGAGTGCCTCGAGCGCCTGCTGGGCCGCGTCCCGCACCGCCGGGTCGCCCTCCTGCTTCCACGCCGGAGCCAGCAGGTACGGTACCGCCTCGCGCGACTTGAGCTCGCCCAGCGCGCCCACCACGGCCGCCTGGACGGCCGGGTCCGGCGACGCCAGCGCGGCGGTCAACGGGGGGACCGCACTCGGGCCGATCGCCGCGAGCGTCCGCTGCACCGCCGCATGCGTGGCGGCCCGCGTGGGATCGGCCAGCGCCTCGACCAGGACGGGGATCGCCACCGGCCCGGCCTGCACCAGATCGGACATCGCCAGCCGCCGGGCAGCGGCATCCGCTCCCGCCAGACGATCCACCAGACCGGCCAGCCGCTGCGCGTCCCGCGTCTGCGCGTCGGCCGCCTGCAGGACCGCATCGGCCACCACCTTGCCTGCCGGCTGCAGCGCCTCCTGAGTCGACAGCTCCAGGAAGAACGCCGATCCGAAGCGCGCCTGGAGTTCCACCAGTTCACTGGCCGCGGGCAGCGACGCGGCGAACTGCTCCAGGTACTGCTTGGCCAGCGCCGGCCGGTTCAGCTGGATCAAGGCTCGGATGTCCTGCAGCCAGTGCACGGGAGTGGTGGGCTTGACCTCCAACACCGACAGCACGAAGGGGTCGGTTTCGGGCGGGGGCGCCTCTTCCTGGGGCTGCTCTGCTGCCGTCCCCTCGTCTCCGGCCGCCGGCTCTTGCGCTGCCTGGTCCTCGGCCGCTGGGGCCGCCGGGGCCGCCGGCGGAGCTGGTCCCGCCGGGCCATCCTGCGCCGCGCCACGCGCTGTGACCAGCAGCAGTGCCAGGACGAGGATCCAGGACAGGCGGTTCCGCAGGGGTGCAAATTGGCTGTTCATGCGAGCTGCTTCTTCCAGTGTTGTACTTGCTGCGCCACCTGGTGCGGGGCAGTGGAACCGTACGAAACAAAAGCGGCCACGGCGTGGGCGGCGCCCAGCACGCTGTAGACGGTCGAGTCGAGTGTCGGATCGAGCTGCTGGAACTCGGCCAGCGGCAAGTCGGCCAGCTGCAGGCCTTGTGCCATCGCTTTGGCGACCAGCTGGCCCACGAAGTGATGAGCACGTCGCTGGGCCACCCCGCGCTGGATGAAGAACTCCATCAGCGTGGTGGCATCCAGATAGCCGCGCTCGAGTCGGCTCTGGATGGCCGGGCGATCGAGCTGAGCACCATGCACCAGCGGTTCGGCCAGCTCCAGGCAGGCTTCCACTGTGTCGAAAGCGTCAAACAACGGGCGTTTGTCTTCCTGCAGATCACGGTTGTACGCCAACGGCAGGCCTTTGACGAGCACCAGGAGGGTCTGCAGATCGCCAATGACGCGGGCCGTCTTGCCGCGCGTCAGTTCCAGCACGTCGGGGTTCACCTTCTGCGGCATGATCGACGAGCCGGTGCAGAACTCGTGGGGCAGCCGCAGGAACCCGAATTCGGCCGTCGACCACAGGATCCACTCCTCGGCCCACGTACTCAAATGGCACGCGATCAGGGACAGGACGAACAGGGGTTCCAGCACGAAATCCCGGTCGCTCGAGGCGTCGATGCTGTTGGCCAGGATCGTCTCGAAGCCCAATCGCCGCGCCACGTTCTCGCGGTCGATGCTGAGCGAACTGCCCGCCACCGCGGCCGTCCCGAGGGAGCAGGCATTCACCCGGCGGCGGCAGTCCGCGAGGCGCTGCCGGTCACGCCCGAACTTCTCGCAGTAGGCCAGCCAGTAGTGCGCGGCCAGTACCGGCTGCGCACGCTGCAGATGCGTGTAAGCCGGCAGGACCACATCGCCGTCCGATTCGCACCGGCCGACAAATGCCCGCTGCAGCGCGACCAGTCGTTGATCGACGCGATCGACGGCGTCCCGCACCCACAGCCGCGTGGCCGTACTCACCTGGTCGTTGCGGCTGCGCCCCGTATGCAGCTTCCGCCCCACATCCCCCAGCCGCTCGATGAGCGCCTGCTCGATGTGCATGTGGATATCCTCCAGCTCCACGCGCAACGGGAGCGTGCCCGCCTGCAGCTCCTGACCGATCGCCTCGAGCGTCACGACCAGCTGCTGGCATTCGTCGCGCGATATCAGCCCCACGTCGGCCAGCATCCGGGCATGGGCGATCGAACCGGCGATGTCGTGGGCATAGAGCCGCTGGTCGAAGCTCACGCTCTCTGTGAACCGGTCGACCCGCTGGTCGGTGGAGGTCCCAAACACTCCCGAACGAGAAGGACTTGTCACGCAGCGCTCGTTTACCATGAGGGGAACTGGCGCGGGTCACAGCGCCTGACCAAGTTGATCGGAAGGCGGGCAGCTCACGCTGCGCCGCTGTACACACGCCCCGGCGGAAAAAACATAAGTCCATACTAAGCAGGGTGTTGAGCACTGTCAACGCGACCTGGTTGACGGTGCACAGTGTCTAGGCAGCCGTGTCCAGGCAACCGGACGGGTCGGCCGCATCCCCTTGCCAGGTTTTCCAGGGCAGTGTTAACTTTTACGGACTTCAGGACCTTCACCGCACAAGGATCCATCAGCGTGCCACGACGTGACGACCTGCGAAAAATCCTGCTGATTGGCTCCGGCCCGATTGTGATTGGCCAGGCCTGCGAATTCGACTATTCGGGCACCCAGGCCTGCAAGGCTCTGCGGGAAGAGAACTACACGGTCGTCCTGGTCAATTCGAATCCTGCGACGATCATGACCGATCCGAACACGGCGGACCGGACGTACATCGAGCCGCTGACGTGGGAGACTGTGGCCAAGGTGATCGAGCGGGAGCGCCCCGATGCGCTGCTGCCGACGCTTGGCGGCCAGACCGGTCTGAACATTGCCATGGACCTGGACCGGCATGGCGTGCTGGAGAAGTATGGCGTCGAGATGATCGGCGCCAACGCGAAAGTCATCGCCAAGGCGGAAGAGCGGGAGCAGTTCAAGGCCGCCATGGAGCGGATCGGCCTGGAGGTGTGCCGGGGCCAGACGGTGCACAACATCGACGAGGCGCGCAGCGCGCTCAAGAACATCGGCCTGCCCTGCGTGGTACGTCCGAGCTTCACGCTGGGCGGATCCGGCTCGGCCGTGGCCTACAACCGGGGGGAATTCGACACGCTGGTCCGGCGGGGGCTCGACCAGAGCCCGGTCACCGAGGTGCTGCTGGAAGAGGCGGTGCTGGGGTGGAAGGAATTCGAGATGGAGGTGATGCGCGACCTGGATGACAACGTCGTCATCATCTGTTCCATCGAGAACTTCGACGCCATGGGGGTGCACACCGGTGACTCGATCACTGTCGCGCCGGCCCAGACGCTGACCGACAAAGAGTACCAGCGGATGCGCGACGCGAGCATCGCGGTGATCCGCGAGATCGGAGTGGAAACCGGGGGTTCGAACATCCAGTTCGCCATCCATCCCCAGACCGGGCGGATGGTGGTGATCGAAATGAACCCGCGTGTCAGCCGATCGAGCGCATTGGCCTCGAAGGCGACCGGCTTCCCGATTGCCAAGATCGCCGCCAAGCTGGCGGTCGGTTACCGGCTGCACGAGTTGGCCAACGACATCACGCGCGAGACGCAGGCCTGTTTCGAGCCGACGATCGACTATGTGGTGACGAAGATTCCGCGGTTCGCCTTCGAGAAGTTCCCCGAAGCCGACGCGACGCTCACGACGCAGATGAAGAGCGTCGGCGAGACGATGGCGATCGGCCGTACGTTCAAGGAGTCGTTCCAGAAGGCGTTGCGCGGCCTGGAAGTCGGGAGTTTCGGGTTCGGCTGCGACGCCAAGGACCTCTGGGGCACCCCCCAGCAGCCGAGCGAAAGTGAGATCCGCGCCAAGCTGGCGACCCCCAATGACGAACGCGTCTGGTACCTGCGTTACGCCATGAAGGCCGGCATGTCTACAGAACAGATTCACGACCTGACGGCCATCGATCCGTGGTTCCTCGACCAGCTGACGCAGATCGTCGAACTGGAAGGTCAGCTGCGTTTGGTGCAGGACCTGGCAGCGCTCGATACGCCGTTGCTGCGGCGCGCCAAGCAGTACGGGTTCTCGGATCGCCAGCTGGCGACGATCTTCGAGACGCACGAGATGGACGTGCGGGAGCACCGCATCGGTCGCGGGATTCGCGCGACCTTCAAATCGGTCGACACGTGCGCTGCGGAGTTTGAAGCCTATACGCCGTATTATTACTCCACGTACGAGGACGAAGACGAAACGCCCCCCAAGGATCCCGGGAAGAAGCGGGTGATGATCCTGGGCGGCGGGCCGAATCGCATCGGGCAGGGGATCGAGTTCGACTACTGCTGCTGCCACGCCAGTTATGCGCTGCGCGAGCTGGGCATCGAATCGATCATGGTCAATTCCAACCCGGAAACGGTCAGTACGGACTACGACACGAGCGATCTGCTGTTCTTCGAACCGCTGACGACAGAGGATGTGCTGAATATCTGTGACCGGGTGCAGCCGGACGGGGTGATTGTCCAGTTCGGCGGCCAGACGCCGCTCAACCTGTCCCGCGCGCTGGCCACCGCCGGTGTGCCGATCATCGGCACGAGCGTGGATACGATCGAGGCGGCGGAAGACCGGGAGAAGTTCCAGCAGCTGCTCGACCGGCTCGGACTCCGCCAGCCGGCCAACGGGATTGCCCGGAACATGGAGGCTGCGCGGCGGGAGGCGAAGCAGGTCGGCTTCCCGGCGCTCGTGCGCCCCAGCTTCGTGCTGGGGGGCCGGGCGATGGAGATCTGCTATGATCAGGCGCAATTCGAGCAGTTCGTGGCGGCGGCGTTTGTCGTCGCGCAGGGGCAGCCGGTGCTGATCGACCGGTTCCTGGAGGACGCGACCGAGGTGGACGTCGATGCCATCTGCGACGGCGAGGACGTGGTCGTCATGGGGGTGATGGAGCACATCGAGGAGGCCGGAGTCCACTCGGGCGACTCGGCCTGCGCGATTCCTCCTTACAGTCTCCCCGGGCCGGTGGTGCAGGAGATCCGCGCCGCCACCCGTGCCATGGCCCTGCACCTGCAGGTCGTGGGGCTGATGAACGTCCAGTTCGCCGTCAAGAAGGAGGAGGGGCGTCCGCAGGTCTACGTGCTGGAGGTGAATCCGCGCGCCAGCCGCACCGTGCCGTTTGTCGCGAAAGCCACCGGCGTCCCGGTGGCGAAGATCGCGGCCCAGGTCATGACCGGCAAGACCTTGCGGGAACTCCACATCACGTCCGAGCCCATCCCCGCGCACGTGTCGGTCAAGGAAAGCGTGTTTCCCTTCCGCAAGTTCGTCGGCGTCGACATCGTCCTCGGGCCGGAGATGCGGAGTACGGGCGAAGTGATGGGCGTGAGCGAGCGTTTCTCCATCGCCTTTGCCAAGAGCCAACTGGCGGCTGGCGTCGTCCTGCCCACGCGCGGCAAGATCTTCGTGAGCGTCTCGGCACGCCACAAAGACCAGATTGTCGATCTGGCGCGGCGGCTGACCGCCCTGGGACACGAACTGGTCGCCACCGACGGCACGGCCCGGCGGCTGGCCGAGGCGGGGATCCAGGTCGAACGCATTAAGAAGATCGCGGAAGGACACCCCAACCTGATCGACTATATGATTGATGGCGAGATCGAACTCGTCATGAACACTCCCAGCGGCAAAGGGGCCCGCACCGATGAAGGCCGCATTCGGGCGGCCGCGGTCCAGCATGGCGTGTCGTGTACGACCACCATCCAGGCTGCCGAGGCTGCTGTGGTCGCCATGGAGGCGCTCCGCGAGGAAGATATGGACGTCCAGGCACTGCAGGATCGATTCCCCCGTTTGACCTCTTCTTGAGGAGCTACTGGCACCATGCAACGCCGTGAATTTCACCGCCGCGTCACCGCCGCCCTCCTGGCCGGCGGCCTGTGGGAGTCCACATGCACACGCGGGCACGCCGCCGCCGCGCCGGCTGCCGCCGAACCGCTGCCCATCCTCGACACGCATCAGCATCTGTGGGATCTCGATCGCCAACGCGTGCCGTGGCTGGAAAAAGGAAAAGGCCTGCTCGGCCGGACCTACTGGATCGACGACTACCTCGAGGCGACGCGGGACTGGAACGTCGTGCAGGCCATCTACATGGAGATCAATGTCGCGCCGGACGACCACGCGGCGGAGGTGGAATTGATCACCGGACTGTGCCGCAGCGGCAAGTATCCGACCGTGGCCGCCGTGATCGGGGGCCGACCGGGCGAAGCCTCCTTCGCCGATTACATCCGCACCCACGTCCACAACCCCTATGTGCG
>DAISIS010000062.1:0-17133 GCA_036821925.1 Pirellulaceae bacterium | reverse complement strand
AAGTCGTCGACCAGCAGTTCGCGTCGCGCGCCGATGTCGATCGGCTCCGCGGCCGCGGCCGGCGCACAGAGCCCGGCCCACAGCACCACAGTCCAGCGAATCGAGCAACTCATTGGCAACCTCCTGGCACAGCCCCGGCGAGGCAGCCGGGCCGGCCGAGAAACTAGCTGTCGCGTGCCCGTCACCTCTCGCTCCCACGCATCGGCGCGCAGACGGCAGCGGCGCGCCTGGCACTCATCTGTCGGGCCGTCTCTGGTGGGTTTCCACGCCCACGTGACTGGTGGTCCAGCGTGGAATCTGCGCGGCACGGCGACCTGCGGAAAGCACTACTTGACGCGGCGATCCAACACACCCTGCATGATGGCCTTCCAGGTGCCGTTGAGACGCAGCGTCACTTCGTCGACTTCGCTCTCGTCGTTCGGTTCAAACTCGATTTCAAAACCGGCCTTCACCAGCGTGTCGTTCGCCCCCTGTGCAGCCTGGCACGAACTCCAGAAGCGGGAGCTGTGCAGCACGGAGGGGGACTTGTCCGTCCCGATTTCTTCCGTGATCGTGTCGACGGATTTCGTCACCTGGGGGGTCAACCCGGACATCATTTCCTGACGCAAACGCTCGGCCCACTCTCTCCAACGCGTCTTGTCTCGCACTGACATATCGTTCTCCTTGTCGCGCACTGCGCACCTCCATCCTACCGCGTTGGCGGGCGGGAATCTATCACAGTTTGCCACGCGGCCCCCACCATCAGCATGCCACCTCCACGGCCCCACGAGTGATTCCGCTGCTCCGGGGCACCTCGCGCACCCCATCTGCTGCCGGCCTGGAACGCCTGCCACAGTGGCTGTCCGTGCGTCCGCACCGTGGTCCTGGCAGAGGGTCGTGCGGTACACTCTAGGGCATGCTGCGCAACGCCGTTTCCGGAGGAGTCCGCTGATGAATCATGTCGAGCGATTTCGAGCGGTGATGGATTTCCAGCCGCTGGACCGGCTGCCACGCTGGGAGTGGGCCATGTGGTGGGACCAGACGATCGCGCACTGGAAGCAGCAGGGGCTGCCGCACCATCTGGAAAGCGTGTTCGAAATCGCCGAGTATTTCCAGCTCGATCCGTACCAGCAGTTCTGGTTTTCGACCACCGACAACACGATTGAGGCGGTGCAGCACCACGTCGAAGGCATCGTGTCGAACATGGATGACTACCTGCGCTGGCGCCCCCGGTTCTTCCCCGACCACAGCCGGGCGATCGCAGCCATGGAGGCGTGGGCCGCGCGCCAGGCGCGGGGGGAGGCCGTCGTCTGGATCACGCTGGAAGGCTATTTCTGGTTCCCCCGCACCTTGATGGGTTTCACCAAGATCAGCCTGGCGTTTTACGATCAGCCGGAACTTCTGCACCGGATCAACCAGGATCTGACCGACTTCAATCTGCGCATCCTCGACCAGGTGGAACGAGTCTGCGTGCCGACCTTCGCCACCATTGCCGAAGACATGTCCTACAACAACGGCCCGATGATATCCGAGCGGCACTTTGACGAGTTCATCGCGCCGTACTACCGGCAGCTCATTCCGCGACTCCAGGAAAAGAACATCATCCCGATCGTCGACACGGACGGTGATGTGACGCTGATGGTCCCCTGGCTGCTGCGGGAGGGGATCCGCGGCGTGCTGCCGCTGGAGCGTCAAGCCGGCGTAGATGGCATGGAGCTGCGTCGCGCCTTTCCGAACGTGTGCCTGATCGGCCACTTCAACAAGATGGTGATGGACAAGGGCGAGGCTGCGATCCGGGCCGAGTTCGAGCGTCTGCTGCCGCTGATGGGCACGGGGGGCTTCATTCCCAGTGTCGACCACCAGACGCCTCCGCACATCACGCTCGACCAGTACCGGCTCTATCGCCGCCTGCTGGACGAGTACACCGAGGGGGCCGCCTGGTGCGGCGGCAGGGTCACTTGAACCCCGCCAGGCGAGGCCGATCCGTGCTGCTGCCGGAACTCGGCCGGCGTCTGGCCGGTCCAGCGGTGAAACAGACGGGTCATGTATTCGACGTAGCGGAAGCCGGCGCGGTGCGTGATCTGCTTGATGGGGAGGTCGGTCTTGGCGAGCAGTTCCTGCACGCGGCGAATCTGGACGCGCTGGATCTCGGCGCCGATCGTACGGCCCACCGCCGCCTTGAAGCGCGCGGCCAGGCCGACGCGCGACAGCGGCACCGGGGCGACGACATCGCGCGGCCGAATGCCGTGACAGGCGTGCTCGCGCACGAACCGCATGGCCCGCGCCACATGCTGGTCCTCGATCGCCAGCAGATCGGTCGACTGGCGTACGACCACGCCGCGCGGCGGGACCAGCAACCGTGTGGTGGGTGGCGGCTGACCGTCCATCAGCGCATCGAGCAGAGCGGCCGCCTGGTAGCCGATCCGCGCGGCATTCTCATCAATGCTGGTCAACGACGGAATGGCCAGTTCGCAGAGGTACTCGTCGTTGTCCGCGCTGATCACGGCCACTTGTTCGGGCACGGCCACGCCCGCACGGCGGCACGCATCGAGCACCTGCAGGGCCCGGTCGTCGTAGCAGGCCATGACGGCGACCGGTTTGGGCAGCGCGGCGAGCCACTGGGAGATCCGGCGCTGCTGGTCCCGCCACTGCGTCAGCCGGTTCTGCTGGCGTTCCCACGCTTCGCCGCGCCGCGGGCCGCGGCGGGCAAGAAAGACCTGGCAATAGCACCCGGCCTGCGTGACCTGCGCGACGAATTCGTCGCACAGTTCGTCCATGTGCGGATGCACGCCGCGCGGCAGCCCGCAGAAGCCGAACTGCGTGAAGCCGCGTTCCAGCAGGTGTTCCGCAGCCAGCTGCGCCACCCGCCGATGATCCACGCCGATCGAGGGCAGGCCGGTTTCAGCGACCACCCCGCGCAGGTCGACCGCCGGCACACCCAGCTTCTGGATCGCCCGGGCCAGGCCGACGTGGCCGACCCGCGCCAGAACTCCATCGGGCCGGGCCTCGCGCAGCCAGGGGGGCGTGGGCTCGCTCAGACCGTGCGGCTTGTAGGTGATGGCCCAGTCCCCGCACTCGCGCTGATACCGCCCGACGCCGCGCACGATCTCGCGGCCGTACGACCGGGAGGTATCGACCAGCAGTACGACGCGCCGCCGCTCGGGGCGGCCCCCCTCGCTCCGTGGACTGGCTGCAACGCGCGATGGCATGAACGGGTGCTCCCAGATGCGGCGACTGGCATGCATATTGTTCAACGATTGTGTCGTTTTGTGCAAGACGCGGCCCTTGGAATGTGCGCCGTTTCGGCGATCATATGAGATCAGAACGACAGGAACCCTGAGGACACGTGCATGAACGCGCCATCGCAGATCGCTCTGGATGCCGCTGACCGGACGCCGGTCGTCGGCTTGTTGCCTGTGTTGGATCCCCGCATCGACCCGGAACTGGAACGGAAGATCCTCGGCTATCTGCAGCTGGACGAGAAGCTCCAGTCGCTGGGCGTGCGCGTCGTCTGGTCCGGCCGGGCGGTGTCGCGCGAGGAGGACGCGGTCGCGGAAGTCGAGCGGATGCGGGGCGCGGGCGTGTGCGGGATCATCTATTTCACCTGCTGGTTTCTCCGCGCCAACGTGGTCGTCGGTGCGGTGCAGCACAGCCACCTGCCGGCCCTGGTGTGGGCCATCCCGAATCTGGACGACACCTCGCTCATCGGGTTCGGCGTCACCCACGGCTCACTGGACGAGGTCGGGTTCCCGCACGAAGTCGTCTGCGACCAGTGGAACGAGGCCTCCGGGCGGCAGATCGCGGCCTGGATCCGGGCCTGCCGCGCCAAGCAGGTGGTGGCGCGATCGCGTTACGGGCACGTGGGGGGGAAATGCCTGAGCATGATGACGGCCGACAGCGATGCCAACCAGTGGCGACGGCAGTTCGGTGTCGACGTGGATCATGCGGAGCAGTGGACCTTGATCCATGCGGCCGAGCAGGTCGCTCAATCGGCAGCGCTACCGCTGGTCGAACAGTGGAAACGCGAGTTCCGGGCCGTCGATGTCGCGGACGACGTGCTCCTGCGCTCCGCCCGACTCTACCTGGCCGGGCGGGACATGTTCACCCGCCACCGCTGGGACTTCGCCGGGATCAAGTGCCAGTTCGAACTGCTGGACAACTACCTGGCCCCCTGCCTGCCCATCGCTCTCTGGAACGACGACGGATTCGTGGTGGCGTGCGAGACCGACATGAACGCGGCCCTGACGATGTATGTGCTGCATCAGTTCAGTGGCCAGCCGGTGATGTTTTCGGACATCCAGTACCTGCAGCGGGAGGAGCGTTGGGCGCGGTTTCTCAACTGCGGCACCGCCGCCACGCGTCTGGCCGGGGGCAAGGCCCAGGTGGCGCTGCGCAATTGCCCGGAGATCCAGGGGACGTACGACGAGACGACCGGCAAGCATCTCTGCAAGGGGGGCGCCTGCCCGCATTTCATCCTCCCGCCTGGCCGCGTCACCCTGGCGCGGTTCGGCCGGATCGCGGGGCGTTACGTCTTGCACGCCTGTCGCGGCGAGTCCTTCCCGTATCCGCACGACGAGCGGAGCCTGCTCGGCATCGGCGCCGTGTGGCCGTTCGCCTATGTCCAGATCGAACAGGAGATGGACCGCTTCGTGCGCAACCTGCGGGCCCACCACATGTGCATCGCCCCGGGCGACTGGCTGCCGGAGCTCACAGCGCTGGCCCGACTCTGGAATGTGGAGATCCTCTGATCACCATGAGCTACCTGGGCATCGATGTCGGAACAAGTCGCACGAAGGCAGTCGCCTACGATGCGTCGTTTCGCCCGCTGGCCGAAAGCAGCACGGTCTACGCGCGCAACCGTCCGCAGCGCGGCTGGTACGAGATCGATGCCGCGGGGCTCAGCCAGGCCATACGCCGCGTGGTGGGGGAGTGCAGTGCGCCGTGCGGCCGCGACCCGATCCGGTGGCTGGCGTGCTCGGTCTTCGGTGGCGGCGTCTCCGCCCTCGATGCCCAGCGCCGGCCGCTGGTGAACGTGATCAGCACGACGGATCAGCGCGCCCAGCCGCAGGCCGACGACTGGTGCCGGCGGTTCGGCCGCGAGCGGACCTACCACCTGACCGGCACGACCACGCACCCCAGCCTGATGCTGCCGAAGATCCTCTGGCTCGACGCGCACCTCGACCAGGCGGCGCAGATCGACCAGTACGTCACGACGGCCGAGCTGGTACAGGCCGCGCTGGGAGTGCGGCCCCAGATGGACCTGGCGACCGCTTCCACGACGATGCTGCTGGACATCTGCCAGCGGCGCTGGTCGGAGGAGATTCTCGCAGCGGCCCAGATTCCCGGGCATCGGTTGCCCGCGCTGGTCGAGCCGGGGACGGTGATCGACACGCTGCCGGCCGAGGTCTGCGACGAGCTGGGATTGGCCCGCGGTTGCGCGCTGGTGGCGGGCGGGCACGACCAGCAGGTGTGTGCGTTGGGTGCCGGGTTGCTGGAAGCGGGGGAAGCCACCGATTCGCTGGGGACGGTGGAGTGCATCACGACCCTGTTTGACCGCCCGGTGCTGCGGCACGATCTGCTGGAGAACAACTTCAGCAACCTGCTGCACGTCTACGGCGGGCGTGTGGCAACGCTGGCCTACAACTTTTCGTCGGGCGATCTGTTCGCGTGGCTGCGTACGACGCTGTTGCCCGGCCCGCCCAGTTTCGACGCCATGTTCGCCCAGCTCTCGAAGCGCCCGTCGCGCGTGCTGGTGCTGCCGCATTTCGCCGGCAGCGGCACGCCGCATCTGGACGCGCAGGCCAAAGGGCTGATCGTCGGGCTGACCCTGCAGACCACGACGGCCGAGATCCTGCGCGGCGTCGTCGATTCCATGAACTACGAGATGCTGCTGAATCTGGAGGTCTGGCGCCGCAACGGCCTGGCGTTCGAGAGCCTGCGGGCGTACGGCAAGGGCGCGTCGTGCGACCCCGTCCTGCAGATCAAAGCGGATGTGCTGGGGCTGGAAGTCCAGCGACTGAACGTCCCCGAAACCGGCTGCCTCGGCGCCGCACTGCTGGCCGCGCGCGGAGCGGCAGCAGACTTCCCCGTGTCGGACGTGCTGGATCGTCTGGTGACGGTCCAGCGGAGTTTTGCGCCGCGCAGCGAGTTTGCTGAAGAACACCGCCGTGCCTACGGCCTCTATCAGCAGCTGTATCCCCAGATGCACTCAGTGGTACATGCCCTATGACCGCGGATGTAGACCGACTGGCGACAGATTACCGGCAGCAGCGCCGGGCGCTCGAGCTGTTCGACGTCAACTGCTGGTTGGGCCGGCCGCTGGAATCGGCGTTCACCACGGTGACCGGCCTCGACAACCTGAAAGCCGCGCTGCTGCACTACGACATCCGCCGCGCCGTCCTCTCCCACACGCTCGGCCTCAACTGCGGCGCAGACGAGGGGAATCGCGCGGTGACGGAAGCGGCGCAGGCAGACGACATGTTCGTGGCTGCCGCCACACTGGTTCCGGAGCTGGCCAGCGGCCGCGGCTGGCTCGCGCTGTTGCGGAACCTGATTGCCCGGCGGGTCCGCCTGGTCCGGCTGTTCCCGGCCACTCACAATTTCCTGCTGGCCGGCGAGTACCTGGGCGGCATGCTCGAAGCGCTCGCGCAGCTGCGGCTGCCCCTGCTGGTCTGGCAGACCCAGACGACGTGGCCGGCCATTGCGCGGATCTGCGAACAGTACCCGGCTTTGCGCGTGGTGGTGGAGGGGACGGGGCGCAAACTGTTCTACGACGACCGGATCTACTACCCGCTGCTGGCGCGGCACCCCAACCTGTGCCTGGAAACCCACAACCTGGTGAACTACCTGGGGCTGGATGACCTGGTGAGCCGGTTCGGATCGGAGCGGTTTCTGTTCGGCTCGTTCTTCCCGCACCTGGATCCCAACAGCGCGGCCATGCTGCTCACGCACGGGGACATGGAGCCGCAGGACCGGCAGAACATCGCGCACGGTAACCTGGATCGCATGCTGGCGGAGGTGGACCTGGGATGATCATTGACGCGCATTGCCACCTGGGCCGATCACCGCAGTTCCATTTTCCGGACGTATCGGTCCGCTCGATGCTGGCGACGATGGACCGGTTGAGCGTGGACAGGGCCGTGTGTTGTCATCTGGCCATGTTGCAGGGGGCATGGGAACAGGGGCTGGAGGAGAGCCTGGCGGCGTTCCGCGAATCGGCGGGAAGAATCACGTTCTATGCCCCGTTCGATCCCACCCTGCCCGACTCCCTGTCGCTCGTGGCGCACTGTCTGGACCGGGAGGAATTCGTGGGGGTGAAGATCCATCCGTCGCTCCACGGGTGCTATGCCGACGACGCGCGATACGATCCCGTGTGGGAGCTGGCGGCGCGGCGCCGCGTCCCCCTGCTGACACACTCCTGGGACCTGTCGGCGCAGAACCCGGTCCAGAAATACTCGTTCCCGAGCCGATTCGAGTCGTACGCTGCCCGGTATCCCGATGTCACGCTCATCCTGGGGCATGGCGGCGGGCGGTATCGCGGGCACATCGCCGCCGCGGACCTGGCGCGGCGCTTTCCCAACGTGCTGCTCGACACGGCCGGCGACTGCTATACCCTGGGACTCCTCGAGTGCCTGGTGAAACAGGCCGGCGCCGCCAAGGTGCTGTTCGGCTCCGATCTGACCTGGCTCGATCCGCGCACGCAGCTGGGCATGATCTACGACGCTGACATCACGAGCGAAGCCCGGCGCCAGATCCTGGGCGAGAATGCTGCGGAAGTCTTTGGCGGATACTCCCCAGGGACGCGCGCACGCTGACCATTGTGCACTTCCTCAATCTCCGAACCCCCGTGGATGAAGACCAACATGGATCCCCAAGCATCCGACAGGCTGCAAGCCCTTTACGGCATGAACGCAGACGAGATACGTGAATCCCAGCAGCACTTGATGATCGGCGGCGGCACGCGGGGCGGGCCGATCCTGCATCACGGGAGTGGCGTGCGCGTCTGGGACCTCGACGGCAAGGAATACATTGACTGCACGAGCCAGAGCTGGGCGCTGTACCTGGGCTACTGCAACCAGGAGATCTGGGAGACGGTCAACGAGCACTCGCGGTGCCTGACGCACGTGCACCAGGGGTTCGACACGCTGCCCCGTTTTGCCCTGGCCCGGCGCATCACGCAGCTCGCTCCTGCCGGCATGAATCGCGCCTCCTTTGTCCCCACCAGCGCACTGGCGCTGGAAGGCGCCATGAAACTGGCGCTCAAGAACCGCCCTGGATCAGCCCATTTCCTCTGCCTGTGGGACAGCTACCACGGCACCACGCTCGGGACGATGGGCGCCAGCTGGATCGCCACGCAGTCGAACGGGCGCTATGTGGGGGGGAGCCGGTTCCTGCCGCTGACGCGCCAATGCGTGCGGGCACCGAACCCGTACTGCTACCGCTGTTACTTCGGTCGCCGGCCGGAGTCGTGCGATCTGATGTGCGCCAAGATGCTGGAACTGACGATCCAGAAGGGGGTCAACGGTCCGCCGGCCGGTTTGCTGGTCGAGCCGCTGCAGGCCAGCGGCGGGCAGATCATCTTTCCGCGCCGGTACGTGGAGGCCATGCGCGAAATCTGCGACCGCTACCAGGTGCCGTTGATCTTCGACGAGATCCAGACGTTTGTCCGGATTGGGAAGTGGACGGCGGCCGAGTACTACGGGGTCACCCCCGAGTTTCTGGTGCTGGGCAAGGCCATTGGCGGCGGCCTGCCGCTGGGAGTGACCATTGTCAAAGACGGCTTGCAGGGATACGAGCCGGACAGCGAGGAGCTGCACACTTTCGCCAACAACTCGCTGTCCCAGGTCGCTTCCCTGAAGCTGCTGGAGATCATCGAGCGTGACCGGATCCTGGAGAATGTGAACCGCATGGGCGAATATCTCCGGGCAGGGCTCTTGCGACTGCAGCGGGAGTTTCCTGAAATGGGTGATATTCGCCAGGTGGGATTGCACATCGGCGTCGAGTTTGTCAGGGATCCCGCGGGGAAGGAACCGCTGGACGAAGAGACCAAGCGGATCCGCGACGAGGGGATCCGGCGTGGCGTGATCTTCGGGCTGGCAGGTGTCCGCCGCAATTTGCTGAAGATCAAGCCCTCGTTAATCATCGATCAGGCCGCCTGCGATGAGGTCTTGCGGCTGCTGGGTGAAGCGATGCAGGCAGTACTCCGATAGTGGTGCACTATGTTGACAATGGATTTGGCCGGGATGGTGGCGTTGATCGTGGGGGGCTCGCGCGGCATTGGAGCAGGCATAGTCGATGCTTTCGCGCGCGCCGGCGCGACGACGCTGTTCACGCACACCGGGCAGCCCCAATACGCCGAGCAGGTGCACAAGATGCTGGAGCAGCTTCGCGCCGATGGTTGCCAGGTCGAGGCGGCCGTCGCGGACGCGTGCGAGCCGGAGACGGCTACGGCGGTGGTGGAGCAGGCCACGCGTGATTTCGGGCGGCTCGATGTGCTGGTGGCCAACGTCGGTCAGAATCTGGTGCGTCCCGCCGAGGCTACTTCGACGCAGTCCTGGCAGCAGATGATCGACGTCAATCTGTCGTCTGCGTTCTACGCCGTCCGGGCGGCCCTGCCGAGCATGCTGCACGCCGGCGGCGGCCGGATCCTGCTCGTCGGCTCGTCGGCCGTGTACGACGGAGGTGGTGGCGCCATCGACTATGCGGCGGCCAAGGCCGGGCTGGTCGGCATGATGCGGTACCTGGCCCGCAACTACGCCCGCCACGGCATTCGCACGAACGTGATCCACCCGGCCGTGATCGAAACCGATCTGCTGCGGGAACGCTATGCGGACGCCGCCAAGAAACAGATGCTGATCGATCAGGTGCCGATCGGGCGGCTGGGGCAACCGGCCGACATTGCGGGACTGGCGGTGTTCCTGGCCAGCTCCTGGGGCGATTTCATCTGCGGGCAGGAGATCCTCGTCGACGGGGGCAGGACGTTCTATCGCAGCGGGCCATAACCATGAAGAAAGCCATTGTGATCCGGGCGTTTTCGGCCAGTCCCGACTTCCTGGCGGGTGCCGACTTCCTGCAGACCGAAGACGATTATGCCCGGTGTTTCGACCGGGCGGCCCAGTTGGGGTTTGAGGGGATCCAGCTGTTCGTGGCGCGGCGCGGCTACTTGTCGCTCGACAGCGACACGCAGCGCGCCGAGGCGATCGCCGCCCGGGCACGCGCCAGCGGCATGGCGCTGACGAGCCTGGAGATCGAGCCGTTCAGCTTTTCGCTGACCGACGATGACCCGGCAGTGCGCGCACAGGGCGAGGACACGGTGCGCCGCAGCCTGCAGCTGGCCGCCGCGATGGAGGCCCCCGGCGTGCTGGCGATTCCCGGCTACGTCGGCCTGCCCTGGGACCCCAGCGCCACACCGGTCCGTTACGACCTGGCCTACGACCGGCTCCAACACAGCCTGCAGAACCTGGCACCGGCGGCCGAACACCTGGGTACCGCCATCCTGCTCGAGAACATCTGGAATATGTTCCTCCTCAGCCCGCTCGAGATGCGCCGGCTGATCGACGACGTGGCAAGCCCGCAGGTCGGCGTCCTGTTCGACACCGGGAACGTCGTCCAGTTCGGCTTTCCGGAACAGTGGATCCGGATCCTGGGCACACGCATCAAGGAGGTCCACCTCAAGGACTTCCGCCGGGCCGTCGGCACGGTGTCGGGATTCGTTTCGCTCCTGGAGGGGGACGTGAACTGGCAGGAGGTGATGGCGGCCCTGGACGAAGTCGGCTACACAGGGTTCCTGACCGCTGAGGTCTTTCCCTACGCGCAACACGGCGATGCCGTGCTGGCGCACACCTCGGAGACGATGAACCGCCTCATGAAACGGGCATACAGATGAAGCAGACAGTGAAGATCGGTCTGGTCGGAACCGGGGAGATCGGCCAAGTGCACGCGCAGGCGCATGCGGCCACCGCCGGGACCGAGTTGTGCCTGGCAGCGCTGGTGCAGCCCGACGCCGAGCGGCGGTTATCGGAGCAGTTCGCGGCGCAACTCTATCCCAGCTACGAGGCGCTGCTGGACGACCAGACAGTGGATGCGGTCGACATCTGCCTGCCGAATGACCTGCATCGGCAGTTCGCCGTGCAGGCGTTGGAGGCCGGCAAGCACGTGTTCTGCGAGAAGCCGATGGCGCTGACACTCGCCGACGCCGACGCCATGCGCGACGCCGCGCGCCGTGCGGATCGGTTCCTGATGGTCGGCCATGTCCTGCGATTCTGGCCGGAGTACCGCCGAGCCAAAGAGGCGATCGAGGCCGGCGCGGTGGGCCGGCCGCTGGCCATTTCCGCGCGGCGGATGGTGTCGCTGCTGGCCGGCACCCGCGGCGATCGTGGCTGGCGGCACGATCCCCAGCGCAGCGGCGGTGCGGTGCTCGATATGCAGATCCACGACCTCGACGCATTCTGCTGGTTCTTCTCCGCGCGCCCTCACACCGTCTTCTCACGCGGCCTCCGCTCCCCCGACGGCGCGCTGAGCCACGTCTTCACCCACCTCGAGTTCCCGGAGGGGAGACAGGCCTTCGTCGAAGCCAGCTTCATGATGCAGGGTAACCCCATCGATATCTTCTTCCGTGTGCTGGGGAGCGAGCGGTCGATCGAGTACACGTTCAATCCGGCCGCCTTTGCGCTGCACGACATCGAGACGCAGCAGCCCCCGACGCTCGGACCATCGCTGGTGCTCTACCAGTGGAAGAAGCCACCCCAACCGCTGTACGTCCCGGAGACAGACTCCTTTCCACTCGCCTTCCGCGACGAAGTTGGCTACTTCGCCCAGTGCATTCGCAGCGGACAACCGCCGCAGATCGGTACGGGAGATCAGGCACGCCAGGCCCTGGAGATTGCGCTGGCGTCAGCCACCTCCTGCCACACCGGACAGCCTGTGACGCTCAGCGCGGCGGACGGTGAGCAAGGAGAATGACGAAGGACGAAATACCCAAGCACGAAGGAAGGACAAAGGACGAAGGACCCAAGCACGAAGGAATGACGAAGGACGAAGGTAGTAGTTTCGTGGAGGACAGAGCTATGCGTCCAGAGTACCGCACGTCGAGACGAACCGCGTTACAGGCGGTCGGGGCAGCCGGGGCCGCCGCATTCTGGGGCGGCGCAGCGTTTGGTGCCACCGGCCTGACAGCTGAGGAGCCGCCGCCTCAGGCGAGCGAGTTGCGGCGGGAGATCTATGCGAAAGTATGGAGCACACCGCTGATCGACACGCACGAACATCTGTGCGACGAACACGATCGCTTGCCTCCGCACGGTGCCTTCCGGAACCAGGATGACTGGAGCCTGGTGCTCTCCGGATATCTGGGCTCTGATCTGCTGACGGCCGGGATGCCGCGTGACGCCCACCAGGCGTTCTATTCGCCAGGGCCGACGCCACTCGAGAAGTGGAAGCTGCTGGAGCCCTACTGGCCCGCCGTCAAGCACACCGGCTACGGGCAGGCGGCGCGCATTTCCCTGCGGCAGCTCTACGGCGCGGATGACCTGAATGCAGATACCGTGGCCCAGGTACAGGCGGGCTACGAGCAGGTCCGGCAACCTGGATTCTATCAGCGCGTGCTGCGCGACCTGAGCGGGATCGAGTCGTGCCAGGTCAACTCGCTGGCGTCCGGGTTTCGCGAGTCGAAGATGCCTCAGCTCCTGATGCAGGACATCAGCATTGTGGGGATGTACGCGGGTCCGAACCTGGAAGGTTTCGGAAAACCGACGGGCATCACGGTCACGGAACTGGCCGACTGGCACCGCGTGATCGACTGGTGGTTCGACAAGTACGGCACTTACGCTGTGGCGGTCAAGTCCCAGGACGCCTATCGCCGGGACATCGACTACCGGCCGACGCCGGCCGAGCAGGTGGCCGAGACGTTCAAGAAGCGGGCGCAGCAGGAGTCGGTGGACCCGGCGCAGCTGAAGGCGTTGGAGGACCACCTCTTCTGGTATGCCGTACAGAAGGCCACCGCACACCAGCTCCCCGTGAAATTGCACACCGGTTACTATGCGGGGGACAACAACATGCCGCTGTCCCGGCTGATCCACAACGCCGGCTCGGCCTGCGAGTTGTGCCGCCACGCACCCAACACGCCGTTCGTGTTCATGCACATCTGCTATCCGTACTACGAAGAGCTGCTCGCGGTCGCCAAGCACTGGACCAATGCATTTGTCGACATGTGCTGGTCGTGGATCATCAACCCGGTGGCGGCCAAGGACTTCCTCAAGAAATACCTGGTCACGGCGCCGGCCAACAAGCTGCTCACGTTCGGCGGCGACTACGTGTTTGTGGAACAGGTCCTCGGACACGCCGTCATCGCCCGGCAAGGCATCGCCCTGGCGCTGTGCGAGCTGGTGGAAGAGGGCTGGCTGGGCCGGGACGACGCGTTGGAGCTGGTCGATCCGATCATGCACGGCAATGCCCGCCGCATCTTCCGCCTGGCAGAAAAGGAGCCGGTGCTCGGTACAGTGCCCTGGTCGTGATCATCCCGGAGGAAAGGACGAAGGACGAGATACCCAAGGGGAATGACGGAGGACGAGATACCCAAGCACGAAGGAAGGACGAAGCCCCAATGACGATAACTCCCATGTAGAGCCCTCGTTCGTCATTCAGGCTCAGTCCTTCCTTCGTGCTTGGGTATCTCGTCCTTCGTCCTTCCCTCCGTGCTTGGGTATCTCGTCCTTCGTCCTTTCTCACCTCTCCTCCTGGCTGTCATCATTGTGGGCAGCCAGATTGCGCAGCATCTGCTTGATATCCACAGCGCCGCGGATGGCCACATAGACTGTGACAATCGAATACCATACCAGGACCGCCAGCGTGAGCAGGGCCCAGAACGGATGGTTGGGGATCATCTCCAGCACCTGGCCGGGCAGATTCACCAGATTCATGGCGTGCCTCCCTTCGTATCGGGCGTGTCCGGCCCTGGTGACAACACAGTTTTGAGCAGTGACCCCACGACCATGGCCAAGCCTGTCGCCAGAAATGTGCCGATGTTTACGAAGTTGTCACCCAAGTAGTACTTGACCAGCCCCTGCGTGGCCACTGCGCCTTCCTTCAGGATCTGCGCGCCGTGCTCGTCCAGTAGGGGCACCTGCACGAACAGATTCAGCGACAGGGACAGCACCGGGAGCACCGCCCCGACGATGATCGCGGCGATGGCGCCCCAGTTGTTGGCGCGGCGCCAGTAGCAGCAGGCGATCAGGAGTGTCGCCATGCTGGCCAGATAGATCGCGCCGGTTATCTGCAGATACTCCCAGAGGTTGCCCTCCAGTTTGTACCACAGCCCCCAGAACAGGAGGAACACGCCGATCAACGCGACAATGCACCGGTTCCACAGAATCCCGCGTCTCTCCGACCAGCGCGTGCGGCGGAACGGGCCCAGGATGTCGTTGTAGATCACACTGCCCCAAGTCAACATGTAGGATGAATCGGTGGACATGTCGGCCGCCAGCATGGCCGCCACCAGCACTCCCATCATGCCCGCCGGCACAATCTGGGCCAGCAGGTAGGGCATGGCGAAGAGCGTACCATCCTTTTCCCCGAACTGCAGGCCGATCTTCTCCACCACCGACGGTTCGATCATGGCCAGCGCCGCGATACCCCAGAGTCCCGGAATGACCCAGCGGCACACGAAGAAGAAGGCCGTGCCGGTGTACACGCGGCGGCCGGTCTTGCTGTCCTTGGCCGACAACAGCCGGGCGATGCAGGTCTGCCACGTCAGCACGGTCGCGACGTTGGTGAACAGATTCGACAGCACAAAGGCCCACCCCAGATCTTGATGAATGAACGGATTGAAGCCACCGGCTCCATGGTGCGACTCGACCGTCTCGACCAGGCGACTCCAGCCTACCTCTCCCAGGATCAGAAAGGTGACCACCAGCAACCCGGCGCTCATCACGACGAACTGCAGGAAATCGGTCACCAGCACCGAGAGCATGCCGCCCAGGATGGTGTACGCGGCGACGCCCACCAGCAGCACCGTCATGGCGATCTCCAGGTACCCGAGGTCCATGCCGCAACAGACCACCAGGAACTGGCCGCCGACGCGCAGGAAGACCCCCATGTTGAGCAGCCCGCCCAGCACGATGACGACGCCGGCGAGCCACCGCACGAACTTGCCATAACGCTGCTCGAACAGTTCTGGAATCGTGATGGCACCCGAGTCGCGCAGCGGCTTGACACAGAACCCTGTCCAGCCGACGACGAACATGGCGGCCGCGTTGAGGATCCCGGGGATCGAGCCGGAAAACCCGCGGGTGTAACCGGCCTGCGCCGTGTACATGCAGGTGACGATGCCGAATTCGGTCGCGGCCAGCGACGCAATCCCCAGGAAGACATTCATCTCGCGGCCGGCCACCAGGAAATGATCCACCCGGGACACGTACTTGCGTACCATGACCCCGGCCACCATCGTCGCCAACAAATACATGCCGACGATGCTGCCGTCGAGCGTGGTGAAGGCCGCCATCAACGCCATGAGCTCAGTCTCCCGCACAGGTGAAGGCTATAGCCGCTTGATCCGAATGTCCTGGAAGCGGAGTTTCAATTCGTGGTAGGAGTGCAGCTGCAAACCAATCACACCCCTGGTACCGACGTTGTACTGCTTGTGCAGTTCGTCGTCCAGCACGCCGGCGCCGTTGTAGTCTACTACCGTCACTCCGTTGAGCACGGACTTGATCGTCATCCCCTGGGCGGTGATCTCGAGGTCGTTCCAGCCGTCGCCCTCGTCGGCATAGAAGAACCGGGTCCCCGCCACAGGCTCATTCGACAACCAGCGGTGCTCGCCCGGCCCTTCGTTCCAGAGCTTCCCGGTCAACTCCGGCTGCGGCGGGCTGATGTCGATCTGCGGTCCTTCCATCCAGCCGGTTTCGGCGTTGTACCGGCTGCGAATCTGGATCCCGCTGTTGCCGGTCACGCCCCGGTCTACCTGGAACCGCAGCCGCAGCACGAAGTCGCCGTACTCGTCGTTGGTGGCAAGCAGGATGTAGAAGTGCTCGGTGTGCCCCAGCGAGTTGGCCAGGATCGTTCCCTGATCCACCGTCCAGGCGCGGGACGCAAACGCCTTGTCCTGAGGCCGGCAGTGGATGGTCCAGCCGTCGAGCGTCTTCCCGTCGAACAGGGGCACGAAGCCGGCCTCAGCGCTGCGCGTCAGGGCGTCTGCCGGAATGAACTGCAGCCGCGCGAGCCACGCCAACGACTGCTCCTGCCAGGCGTCCCACATGGGACCTTTGTAGCCGTCGAGGCCGTGGCCGCCCGACGGCAGCGCCAGATACTCCGCCGGCACGTCGTGCGTCCGGAGTGCCTCGTAGAGGGTCTGGCTGTTGCTGGGCGGGACCGCCGTGTCATCCTGCGCATGTGCCAGAAACGCGGGCGGCGTCTGCGGCGTGACCTGCTGTTCGTTCGAAAACAGTTCGATCAGTTCCGGTGATGGCGCGGCGCCCAACAGATTCGTCCGGGTGCCGCCGTGTGTGTCAGCGCCCATCGTCACGACCGGGTAGACGAGGATCATGAAATCGGGGCGGCAGCTGACGCGGTCGACCGGATCCGCCGCCGCAGGATCGCCGCCGTCGAAATGCGTCCCCGCCGTGGACGCCAGGTGGCCGCCGGCCGAGAATCCCATGATGCCGATGCGCGACGGATCGAGCCCCCAGTGGCCGGCCCGAGCACGCACCGTCCGCAGCGCGCGCTGGGCGTCGAGCAGCGGCACGCGGGACCGGCCGGCCGGGAGCCGGTACTCCAGCACCACGCCGGCAATGCCATACCGGTTGAGCCAGGCGGCGATGCCGTGCCCTTCCGGACCGCTCACCAGCCCGCCATACCCGCCTCCCGGGCAGATCACGATGGCGGCGCCGTTGCCCGCCTCCGGCCGATGCACCGTGATCCAGGCGTCCGCGTCCTCGAACGTCCCGTCACCCACCGGCGCTCGCCCGTTCCACAATCCGAGGCGTGTTTCTGCCGCCCGCGCGGCGTGGGCGGGGAGTCCCGCGCCGAGCCACGCGCTGGCCAGCAGCAGGCAGGCGCCGGCCAGACACCGCAGTTCCATCATCCGATCCATCCCGTCTTCTCCCCCGCTCTCCCCCGCTCAGAAACTCTCTCCCGCAGGAATACCCAGCTGCTCCCGCAACCGCT
>DAISIS010000061.1:0-17206 GCA_036821925.1 Pirellulaceae bacterium | reverse complement strand
GGCCACCCTGGACGGCAACCTGGTCTCCGCCGCGGGCGGGGTGGGCCTGCGCCTGAGCGGGACCAGCCAGGCGGTGTTGGCCAACACCGCCCTCCTGGATAACCAGGGCGGCGGGGTAAACCTCGACCAGAGCGGCGCGCAGTTGACCCTGCTGCACCCCACCCTGGCGCGCAACCAGGTCTACGGCCTGCGCGCGGCCGGCGGGGCCACCGCCACCCTGACCGACGCCATCCTGGCGCGCAATGCGCTGGCCCTGCGCGCCGAAAGCGGGGCCACGGTCACGGTGAACAGGGCCCTGTGGGACGCCAACACCGCCGACAGCAGCGGGACGGTGGCCAGCCTGAACCGCTTCGACGGGGCGGCCGCCTTCGACCCCGCCGACGGCTACCACCTGACCCAGTACTCCGAGGCCACCGCCAAGGGCCAGGACGCCGGGCTGGCGGCCGACATCGACGGCGCGGCCCGCCCGCAGCCGGCCGGGAGCGCCCCCGACCTGGGCGCGGACGAGTTCAACCAGGCCGCCGCGGTGACCCTGAGCGCCGAGAAGCTGGCCCTGCCCCCGGTGTGGATCAACACGCCGGACGCCTCCTCCAACCCGCTGGGGTCCCTGCTGCAGCAGTACTGGATCCGTCTGCACTACGGCAGCGCCGACGAGCAGGCCGCCCCGCTCGACGTGTGCGTGCAGGATACCCTGCCGGCGGCGGTGCAGTATCAAAGCGAGCAGCATTCGCCGCAGATGACGTTCGAGCAGAACGGCCAGGCGCTGACCTGGCAGACCGTGCAGCCGCTGGCCGCGCACGGCACGGTCGACGTCCAGGTCGACGCGCGGGCCAACAGCATCGTAGCCTCCGGCTCGGCAGCCGATCTGGCGGTGGTGGAGGCGATCCTGCTGCGGTTGGATGAGGGGGACTTGCGGCAGCGCAAGCTGATCGTCTACCGGCTGAACAACGCGCCGGCCCAGTACGTCGCCGACGCGCTGACCACCATCCTGAACGAACAGTACCAGCTGCTGTCGCAGCAGCAGTCGCAGCAGTACTCGCTGATCAGTCAGTTCGAGATCATCGACCAGCAGATCTCGGTCGTGCCGGAGATCATCAGCAACACGCTGATCGTGAGTGCGACCCCGAAGTACTACGAGCAGATCACCGAGGTGATCGAGGACCTCGACCGGCGTCCGCCCATGATCATGATCCAGGTCGTCGTGTGCCTGGTGCGGCTGGACGATTCGGAGGAAATGGGCGTGGAACTGGGTCTGCAGGATTCCCTGCTGTTCGATCGCAGTGCGACCGCCAGCGGGCTGCTGGATCCGGGGTTCAATTTCGTCAACCAGTCGCTGGGGAATGCCAGCAGCGCTGACTCGCTGGCCACACGCGGCAAGCTGGCGGGGCAGGCCTTCGGATCGTTCGCGGTCGGCCGCTCGAGTGCCGCGGAAGGCTTTCCGGGGCTGGTGCTGTCCGCGGCGAACGAGTCGATCAACATCCTGATTCGAGCGCTGGTCAAGAAGTCGCGCGTGCAGGTGCTCAGCCGGCCGCAGATCATGACACTCAACAACGTCCCGGCCTCCGTGCTGGTCGGCCAGCGGATTCCGCAGATCACGGACTTCCAGACAACCACCGCCGGCAACACCGTCAACTCGGTTGAACTGGTGGACACCGGCGTGTCGCTCGGCGTGATCCCGCGCGTGACGCCCGACGGGCTGATCATCATGGACCTGGAAGCCAACGATTCGAAGGCCGGCGATCCGGCTGACGGCATTACGATCGGCGTCCAGGACGGCGTGCCGATCCAGTCGCCCATTTATGACGACGTCACCGCGATCACCACGATCGCCGCACGCAGCGGCCAGACGGTGGTCTTCGGCGGCCTGATCACCAGCGAACGGACGGACACCTTCCGCGGCGTGCCCTACCTGTCGGACATCCCGGTCCTGGGACATCTGTTCCGGTTCGACACCAAGTCGGATGGCCGCCAGGAACTGCTGTTCTTCCTGACCCCCCACATCGTGATGGACGACGAGGACGTGCAGACGCTCAATCAGCGCGAAGCCGACCGCATGAGCTGGTGCCTGGCCGACGTGGTCCAGGTCCACGGTGACCCGGGATTCGGAGCCAGCCGCATCGACACCTGGAACGAAGGCACGCCACTGATCTATCCGAGTGTGGACCCCACCGCCGACGGCGCGCTGCCCATGGAAGGCTCCGAAGCCGTGCCGATGCCGCCCGGGCAGCCGATCATGGAGTACAGTGCCCCCGGCGCGACCGGCAAACCGTTTGTGTTGCCGCCCGACCAGCGGCAGGAAGGCAAACCGTTCGTCCTGCCGCCCGCAGAGCGTCAGGAGGGGAAACCGTTTGTGCTGCCCGAAGGGGAACGGCCCCAGGGTCGGCCGTTCATCGAAGGACAGAATCAGTCGCTGCGGCAGCCACCGGCCGGTCCGCTCGACCTGCAGCCGGCCAACGCCTGGCAGGCGCCACCGCTGCAGGAGCCGTACCAGACCGACGCGACCCCCACCCCGGCCATGGTGATTCCGGCGGCCGCCTCCGAGTTGGCGGGCGGGCAGGAGCCTGCGCCTTTGACTAATGCGCCCCTGACCAATGCGCCGCCCGCGCCGCTGCCGCAGCCCGCGCCGCCCGCCTCGCAGCGCCCGTATTCGCAGTTTCCCTACGTGAAGTGAGGTGATTGACCACAATGACTCGGTCTCTTTTCCAGCTTCTGGGACTCGCCGCCAGCCTGACGCTCATGGTTCTGCCTGGTTGCGCCACGAAGGAACTGGCGCTGAACAAGGCCCTGCCCTGGCCCGGCGCGAAGGAAAAATACGAAACGCCTGAAAAGGTGATTGCGATCTGGACCGACGCCGTCTACCAGTTGCCGAGCAAGCCGCCTACCCGCGGCTTCGGCGGACGCGTGTACTTCTACAACGCGGAGGACGAGGTGATTCCGGTCAACGGGCAGCTGGTCGTGTATGCCTTTGACGATTCGGATCCCACGGCCAGCACGGACCATCCGTCCCGCAAATACGCCTTCACAGCAGAACAGCTGACCAACTACTACAGCAATTCGGACCTGGGAGCGTCCTACAACATCTGGATCCCCTGGGATGAAACGGGGGGCGACGAGAAACAGATCGCGCTCTTCCCGGTGTTTGTCGACGAATCGGGCAAGACCGTCCGCGGCACGTTCGCCAACAACCGCCTGCCGGGCAAGCGAGTGGTCACCGAAGAGGAGCGCCGCGGTTTCTACATCTCCCGCACCCGCCGGCAAGGCGCACAGGTCGTTTCGCGGCAGGAGTCCGGTGTCAGACCGGTCAGCTATGAAGAGGCTGGCCCCGCGGACGGGGCGACCGTGGACAAGGAAAAGCCGGGTCTGGTGACCACCACGATCCGCATACCACGCAGTTTGTCAGAACGAATGGCCAGCGGCAACGGTGCGATCGTGCCGCAGTCCCCCAGCGTGACGACGCTGCCCAGCCCGGCAGCTGTGCCCGCTCAACCGGTCCAGCCGGCCGGACCCGTTCCTAGCGCTGGACCGCCGCCGACCAGCTGGTCGCCCAGCCCGTATACGGCTCAGCCCCCAGCGGATGCAGCCTCGGCAAGCCCACAGGTCCCGGCCGCGTCGCCCTATCCGATCCCTGCAACCGGCGCGGCTCCCGCACCATCCGCGTTGCCATCCGCAGGCCAGATTGTGCCACAGCCAGCCCTGCCGCTCGGTCAGCAGGGGTTTATTGGCGCTGATCCACAGCTCTCGACGTCGGCTCGCTCGCGCGCTTGGGCCCGGCAGGATCCACGAGCAGCTCGTTTCGAACCGCCTCAATTCCGGGCTCCAGCATCGCCAGGTTCTCGAGCACGCCTCGCACGTGCTCCGTTGCAACCGTCCCGGTCAACACCGCCGTACTCCCTTCCATCGACACCGTGACCTGACCGCCACCGATGTCCGGGCGTTCGAGGACGCGGGTGACGACGCGCGAGAAACCCGCGTTGACAGCACCGGACGGTTGCTGCGGCCTTTCAAAGCCGAGCCGCATGTGCGTGCGGACCTTGCCGGTCTGCTGCTGGTTCGTCATCTGCGAGTTGCGGCCGAACATGTTGCGCATGCCCATCATGCCGCCCAGACCAAAGTTGCTCATGCCGCCCAGGTTTCCAAAACGGTTCTGCCCGCCGGTCTGGCCCTGCGTCGCCGATTGCCCGAAGGCGCCCGACGTGGCTGCCGCAGCGCCCGCCGTCGTCTCGCCCATCCCCGCGCTACCGGTCATGAAGCGGTTGAAACCGCTGCCCGTGAAGCGACTGTCCAGGCCGTAACCCTGCGTCTGCGACAGCGTCGATGCGCTGCCGGCTGTCGCATTGCTGCTGCCGAATCCAGTCGTGCGACCCGTTCCCGATGTCCGGTTGCTGCCACTCTGCTGCCCCCAGGCTGGGTGCGAGGCAGTCAGGCAGACTGCAGCTACGGCCGCGACAACCAGAGTCCAACGACGGTTCATGATTCTCTCTCCGAGCCAACTATCTACAACGGAGGTGCAGAGCTGCCGCCTCCTGTCCTCATCATCGGCCACGATTCGGACGCACTCGATCTAGTTTGCCAGCGGGCAGTTCGTGCTGTCTCGGTGCTGGAGTACAATTATACTCCGATCATCGGCGGGCAGCAGCGACGGCGCGCTCCACGCGTATCTGAACCCCAGCCGGGCCTTGATGTTTCGGCCCGCCGGGGCACGCCACCCCCTCTGGGGTGGTGTTCTGAAACCGCGCCGGTGGGACGCGGGTAAGGTTCGACGGCGGTCTGATCCATCCAAGGGGTGCCGATGTTCGGCGAATACCCGGTTATTGTGTTGGTGTTGGCTGGTTGGCAATGTCGCCTATTTCGGGTTCAGGAGACGTACGCGTGTTTGTCGAGCCTTTGGCCGGTCGTGGTTTAGTGAGCTGCTGGTTGGCCCTGGCGCTGGTGGGCGTGGGGGCGTCGAGTGTGTGGGCGGAGCGGCCGAGCGCCCCGAAGCTGCTTCCCAAGAGCACGCTGGCGTATGCCCGCATTGCTGACAGCCGCGAGCTGGCCCGGAGTTTCATGAAGACATCGATCGGGCGGTTGAGCCAGGACGAGAAGATCAAGCCGCTGATCATGCACTTGTATGGCTCGGCCACGCGGATGTTTGCCAGCATCCAGGAGGAGATTGGCGTTTCCCTCAGCGAGATTCTGTCCATACCGCAAGGGGAAGTGTGCGGCGCGATTGTAGGGCGTGCGCAGGGCGAGCCGGCGTTCGTGGCGCTCGTGGAAGTGGGCGACCAGATGCCGGTGGTGCACCGGCTGCTGCAGCGCGCCGAGCAGGAGGTAGTGCGCGGCGGAGGGCGGACACGCACGGAAGTGATTGACGGCGTGACATTGACGCTGATCGAGACGGAAGAGGACGACGAGGCTGCCGTGTGTGAGCGGGACGGTGTGGTGCTGATCGGCTCCGATGCGGGTCTGGTCCGCGAGATCCTGAAGACCTGGTCGGGCGATGAGGGGGTGGAGACGCTGGCCGACAATCGCGAGTTCACGGCGATCATGAGCCGTTCGGTCGGAACCAAGGACGAGCGGCCGCAGGTCACTTTTTTTGTCGACCCGATTGAGTTGTTCAAGCATCTGACGCGGGACAACACCGGTGCGCAGATGGCGTTGGCGATGCTGCCGGCGCTGGGGCTGGATGGTGTCAAGGCGGCCGGTGGCAGCCTGATCTATGCCGCTGAGGACTTCGACTCGATCGCCCACATGCATCTGCTGCTGGACAACCCCCGCACCGGCGTGCTGGAAATGCTGGCGCTGGAACCGGGGGACACCAGTCCGGAAGACTGGGTGCCCACTGACGCCGCCTCGTACATGACGATCAACTGGAACACCCAGAAGACCGTGGGGGCATTCCGCAAGCTTTTCGATCAGATCCGGGGCGAGGGGGCACTGAGCAGCGCCATCACGCGGGGCTTGTCGGATCAGCTCGGAGTGGACTTTGAAAAAGAGGTGCTGCAGAAGATTGGCGGCCGGTTCACGTATGTGAGCTGGTTCGAAATGCCGGCGCGCGTCAACAGCGGCACCAGCCTGGTGGGCGTGCGCCTGGTGGACGCCGCGGGATTCCAGAGCACGCTGGAGAAAATGGTGGCCAAAGCCGGTGCCGCGGCGGCGAAGCAGTCGTATCGCGGGATCACGTACTATCAGTTTCAGACCGGGCCGCAGCAGAACACCGATGAGACACTCGTCCGGACTCCCACGCCCTGCCTGGGTCTGGTGGGGGACTACCTGCTGCTGTCGGACAGTACGAAGTGTCTGGAGGCGGCGATCACGAGCAAGTACGACGGGTCGCAGGCGCTGGCCGACGAACTGGACTTCAAACTGATCGCCAGCCGCATCGAGCAGTATCCGGGCACGACCCGGCCGGGCATGCTGGCCTTCCAGCGCCCGGAGGAGTCGATGCGTTCGTTCTATGAGTTGGCGACGTCGCCCGCGACCCGGCTGCGACTGGAAGAAGCAGCCAAGACCAATCCCGCCTTGCGGGCGCTGCACACAGCACTGCAGGATAATCCGCTCCCTCCGTTCGCGGACATCGCCAAGTATCTGGCCCCGGCCGGCGGGCTGATGGTCAACGACGAGACTGGTATCCACTACACGGCCTTCGGGCTGAAACGCGAATAAACACCGTGCAGGCGGGACGGCCGGTACCCGCCGGCATGGTTTCTCGCGTGCGGCTCGGTTGCATTCCGGGCCAATCTCCGCTACTTCTATAGCTTGGAGTTGGTTGCACACCGTGGGTTGGACGTTGACGTAAGGTGGTGGATCGATGCCCGAAGAAATCGCCAAGGATGAACAGACTCCGGCGCCCCAGGCCAAGCGGATCCTGTTGGTGGACGATGACGCCGAGATCATCGAGGCCATGCGCTATGCGCTGGAGGCGAAGGGCTATGCCATCCTGGTTGCCCGGGACGGCAATCAAGGGCTCGCCTTGGCCGAACGGGAGGACCCCGATCTGGTGATCCTGGACATGATGATGCCCAAGCGGAGTGGGTTCTTGGTGCTGGAGAAGCTGCGGCGGACGCGCCCGGTGCCGATGCGGATCATCATGATCACCGCCAATGAGGGGAGCCGGCACAAGGCGTACGCGGAGATGCTGGGCGTGGACGATTACATCCGCAAGCCATTTGGCATGGACCGTCTGATGGCGAGTGTGGAGCGGCTGTTGGGTTAAGCGAGCCAGACGATGGACGAACGTGGGCAGTCTTCCCCGGAAGCCGTCAGGACTTCCACGCAGCCGACTGAGGGCTGGCACTGCGCGCATTTCTTCTACCGGTTCCGCCGCACGACGTTGCGGATGTTCGACGCCGAGACGGTCGTCCAGGGGTGCGCCGAGTTTGTGGCGACACTCAATCCGGCCGGCCCGCGGGCTCCGGCCCGCCTGCAGACGAGCCTGGTGAGTGGTCACCAGGCCGACTTCGCACTCCTGCTGATGGACCCGGATCCGCTGCGGATCGATGCGGTGCACCAGCAGTTGCTGGCCGGTCCGTTGGGCGCCGCGCTCGAGGCCACCTACTCCTTTGTGTCGATGACCGAAGTATCCGAGTATGTCCCGTCCGTCGACCAGTATCGGGAGCGGCTGATTGCGGAAGGGGAGCTGGACAGCAGTCCGGCACTGACCGCCCGGGTGAAGGCGTACGAGCGGCGCGAGCCGCTGATGCGGCACCAGCGTCTGACCCCCGATTTCCCGGACTGGCCGGCCACCTGTTTCTACCCGATGAACAAGAAACGCCACGTCGGCGAGAACTGGTTCACCTTGGACTTCGCCGCGCGGAACCGGCTCATGGGGGAGCACGCCCGCAGCGGTACGCTCTTCGCCGGCAAAGTCACGCAGCTGATCACCGTGGCGCTGGGACTGGACGATTGGGAATGGGGCGTCACGTTGTGGGCGACCAACCCTTCGTACCTGAAGGATATTGTGTATCGCATGCGGTTTGATGAAGCCAGCGCGCGCTACGCCGAGTTTGGCCCGTTCTTCGTGAGCTACATCGCGGACGCCGCCGCCATCCTCCGCCACTGCCGCATCACGAGCTAGAGTCTGCCACGCCACGATCGCGGCCACCAGCCGGCTGGGGACGCGACAAGCCCGTCCCATCTCGGCTGAGGTGGGCAGTAAAGTACGCCTATGTCGAAGAAGCTGGATTGGGCGCTGGTGATCGATGTCGAGTCCACCTGCTGGGAACACGAGCCGCCTCGGGGGCAGACCAGCGAGATCATCGAAGTCGGGTTGTGCGTCGTCGACCTGCAACTGCTCGAACGCCGTGAACGGCGCAGCATCATGGTCCGCCCCGGCATGTCGGAGGTGAGCGAATTCTGCACACAGCTCACCGGCATCACGCCCGACATGCTGGCCGACGCTGCGCCCCTGTCCGACGCCCTGCAGCTGCTGCACGACGAGTTCCGCTGCAGCGATCGACTCTTCGCCAGCTGGGGCGATTACGACCGTAACCAGTTCATGCGGAACTGCCGCACGTACAACCTGAAATACCCGTTCGGCCCGACGCACCTGAACGTGAAGAACCTCTTCTCCGCCGCGTTCGGCCTGGCGTGCGAGCTGGGCATTGACGCGGCGTGCGCCCGGCTGGGGGTCACGATGGAGGGGACGCATCACCGTGGCGTGGACGACGCCTGGAATGTGGCCCGCATCCTCTGCCTGCTGCTCAAACGCATTCGCCGCGCCACCGCCTAAGGGCGTCGTGCAGCGACGCACGTAGCCGCTGGTTGCGGTGCCATTTTTCGATGCGGAGCCCTGGCGAGGGCGACCGTCAATCAACACAGACTCTGCCTGGTGATCTGATTGCGCAGCGGAGGCCAATTGAACAGGACGCCATCCCATTACTCGACCGGCACGGCGCGCAGGATTACGGCCGGGTCGCATACCACGCCGCCACGCACGACCGCGAAGATCTGACGCGTGTTGCGAATGTCGCCGGTCGGGTCGGCATTGAGAATGACCAGATCGGCAAGTTTGCCGGGCTCGACCGTTCCCAACTGGTCCTGCTGGTTCAGGACGCGCGCGTTCTGCAATGTGGCGGCGGACAGCGCATCTGCCGGCGACAGGCCCGAGGCGACGAGCAGCTCCAGTTCCTGCAGTAGTGAGGACCCCGGTGGCACGAACGGTTCCGGAGTGTCGGTGCCGACGAGCAACGGTACGCCCGCCTGGTGCAACAGGCCCGTCAGCTCCTGGTACTTCCGAAACTCAGCGTGCCGCACGTCGCGAGTCTCGGCCGCTAAAGCGCTCTGCTGACGATAGGAGTGCCAATAATCGCGCATCCGGCGCGGCACGCACGCCACATCGGGATGATTGTGGATCTCTGTCAGGTCGTTGAGCAGGATCATATTGCGAAACACGACGAGTGTGGGATCGACATACACGCGTCGCTGAGCCAAGTCAGCGATCAACGTTTTGGCCAGTGGGTTCTGGAGGTCCAGCGTGGCTCGGTGATTCACTTGCGTGACCACCTCCGCCGGAATGATGTAGTTGAACACGGACCAAATATGCTCCAGCGAGTCAACGCCGTCGGCCACCGCGTCTTGTGCGGAATAGTTGCCCAGATGCGCGAGGACTTTCAACCCCGCCCGATGCCCCTCGTCTATTACCGCTCGCCCTACCGGCCGCGACGTGCCGACGTAGATCTTCAGCGCGTGCACCTGCCACTGCGTCATGTCCGCCACGAAGGCCGGCACGTTCGCGGGATCCGTCAGCCCGTAACCGATATCTCGATGTAGCGGTGGATCCGAGTCGATCAGCGGACTGGTCAGAAACACGCGCGGACAGAGTTCGGGCCGCTGCGCGGCCGATCGCGCGATGACCGACTGGGCAGTGATTTCATCTCCTGCATCCCGCACGCTCGTGACGCCGTTGGCCAGGAACAGTGGCAGGAATTGGTCACCTGTGACGTGCGATCGGTTCGCCAGATGAACCAGATGCACGTGCGCATCAATCAGACCGGGCAACACGAACTTGCCGCGACAGTCCAGGATTCGTGCAGCGGTCGGCGGCGCAGCGTCCGCGCTGGTGACCGAGCGGATGCGGTCCCCCTCAATGACGATGGCCTGATCCGCCGCAAAGCGGCCGGCGATGGAATCGAACACCGCGGCGCCGTGGAGCACCAGCAGTGGTGGTTCGCTTGCACACAGGTGCCTGGATCCAGCCCACAGCATTCCCAGGGCCAGCAGGAATCGTGGCGCGTGGCCAACGGTCGCCGATGTCATGTTCGTGTCCAGCGGAAGGTGGTTTTGTCATCGATTGCATACCGCACTCTGGGGGTGCCTGCGTTGCAGGAACGCCACCGCTGCCATAACATCATGTCTCGCGCTCCAGCCAATGCCATTGATTTCGCCGATAGAGTTCCCTATGGGCGCGAAGACGGATGGCCACCGCCGCGACCTGGTGCGTGCCGAGATCACCCCCCGGTCTTCGTGCCGTCAAGCGGCGAGCTGGTCGACTTCTCGGCTTCGGTTTTTCCCTCCGCCGCGGGAGCAGGTGCTGCCGGCTCCTTGGCCGGCGACTTCTCAGCTTCGCCGTCCGCGGCGGCCGGTTTGGCGGGTTCCGTGGCGGGTGCCGCAGCGGGTGACTCCGGCGCGTCCAGTTTCGGGGTCAGGAACAGGAACACCGGCGTATCGCGCGGCGGAATGCGTTCGGTGTAGGCAGTGAACAGCAGTGTCTCGTTAGCTGCCGAGCTCTCGATGGGCAGGTCCAGCATGGCCGTAGAAAAATTGGACACGCAGATGAACTCGCCGCCATCGGCGTAGTAGAAACGCTCCTTACCCTCATCATCCGACCAGAAGCCGCTGCCGGCAAACACCCAGGGATACGCCAGGGCCTGGCCGGTCTTCACATGCCGTACCCACTCCTGAGCCTTGACCCGATGCTCCTGCCCGTGTTCGTCGCGCCAGAAGACATCCACGGCCACTTCAGTGCCCTGTGCCGGCCGATACGTCGGCTCGAACTGAACCGGCGGGCCGGGCTGAGCGCCCAGCGCCAGCAGGGCCCCGTGCACGAACCGGGCCGGTGTGTGTACCGCTACGATCGACTCGTGTTCCTTCGTCTGTTTGGGGCAGGCGAACATCTCGAGCAGCCCTTCGCGCAGGCACACATGCCCGCCGGCAATGACCTGTTTCTGCTTGACGTCGATCCACACTTCGTAGTCCTTGGCGACGCGCAGCCAGCCCTTTTCCGGTTCCAAGGGGGTGCGAACGGTTTCTTTTCCAGCGGGCGGCGCGGGCTGTTCCGTCGGCGTGTCCGCAGCCGTATCGGCCGTCGCCGCCGGCTGGCCCGCGGGTTTCGCGTCTTCCGCGGGTGTCTGAGCGCGACACGCCGCGCTGGTCACCAGCAACGAGAGCGTGAGACAGGTTGCGGCGGCGCTCATCCGACCGCGTCCCAGGCACCCCACGGTGCCCAGATAGGTTCTGATCGGTCCTGATCCTGCGCTCGTCCCTCGCACGTTCGTCCTCATGTCCAACTCCTCACGGGTTCGGGGGGCACCGCGTCAGCCGGCGCAGCGCTGGCCTGCACGGCTGCTGCGTAACACCGCCGGTGCCCTCCCACCGCACAACCGGGTCGTGCTGATGTACTGGTCAGGGTCCAGGCCAGCCGCCTGGACCAACTCCTGACTGCCGATGATACTATACGCAGATCAGCGAGGGCAAACCGTATCGTGGAGGTGGTGGGAGCGGATGTTGAGAAAGAACGCGGACGGCACCAGGATTGCGGCGGCGGGAGCTGGGGAGGAAGCGGCACCGGCGGCCGGCAGACGACGACGGGACAAGCGGGGCAGCCACTGGGCGCAGCTCCCCACGCACGGCCAATGGGAGGCGTGGCAACACCACTTGGCGAGTCGGCCGCAGCCGGCGGACCTCGCCCAATTGGCCGGGCACCCCGACACCCATCCGCTCCGCTGGGCTGTGCCCGACGATTATGGCGTGCGGCCTGCACCCCGGCTGCTCAAACGCCTCACCCGCTGTGCGACGCGCAAGAAGTTGCCCGCGGGGGTTGCACAGACGCTGGGCGACTGGCTGAACACGGCCGTGGCGGCCCGGTCGGATGCCGGGTGGGCGCTGGAGTCCATTGCGTGGTGTCATCTCCTGCCGCGGCTCGCGACGTCGACAGCCGAGCCGCTGTGGCGCGCGCTCTACGAGACCTTATGCGAGGCCATTGAATCGGCGGCGGACAGCGCGGTACACGACGAACCGGTGCGCCATCAGTTGCTTAGCGCCGAGCTGCCGCTGACGCTGGCGTTTGTCCTGCCGGAGCTGCAGCCCTGCCGGGAATTGGTGTTGCCGGCGTCGAGCGCGCTGTCATTTGGACTGGTCGAGTTGCTCGACGGTGAGGGACTTGTGTGTGCCGCGCACGTCGAGCATTTCCGCAGCCTGCTCGCCTGTTGGACGCGGTGCGCGCTGCTGGACGACGCGGCCCACTGGGGCAGTTTCGACGACGACGCGCGCACACAGTTCGCCTGCCTGGCCCGGCAGGCGCTGCGGTTGACGCGCCCGGACGGCACGCTCGTCCTGTCGCGCGGCACCAGCGGCCAGTGGTGTCCCGAGCTGATTCAGGCGGCGGTAGCTCGCAGCGGTAGTCGCAAGGACGGGCGACTGGCGAAGCGAGTGTTGCCTGACCAGGACGCCCCCAAAGACGACTGTCCCGCACGCAAGCTGCCGCCGCCGTCGGTGTATTCCGAATGGGGGGAGGTCTGCGTGATGCGGACAGCCTGGTGGCGCAAGAGTCCGCAGTTCGCGTGCCTGTTCGGCGGACATCGCCTGCGGTCGGAGCTGACGGCCGCCAAGCACACGTTGTGGTCGGGCGACGTGGCGCCGCAGGTGCGTGTGGACGGCCAGCTGCTGGAGCGTCGGTCGGACTGGACTGAGGTGTGCTGGCATACGGACGACGATGTCGATTACCTGGAACTGGAGGCTGACTGCGACGGCCCCTGGCAGCTTCAGCGCCAGATGCTGTTGGCGCGGAAGGATCACTTCCTGCTGCTCTCCGACGTGGTGCTCGGTCCGCAGGAGGCCGCCATCGAGTACGAGCTGCAGCTCCCCCTGGCAGACGGCATTCGGTGTGAGTGGGCGCAGGAAACGCGTGAAGGACTGTTGGGCAACCGCCGGGCGCTGTGTGCGGTGGTACCGCTGTCGCTGCCCGAATGGCGTGCGGCGCCGGCGCACGGCGTGCTGCAGTCGCAGGGGAACACGCTGCAGCTGACGATCGCCGAGACAGCGCGGCGGCTCTACGCGCCGCTGCTGTTCGATCTCGTGCCGCAGCGGGTGCAGCAGCCGCGCACCTGGCGCCAGCTCACGGTGGCGGAAGAGCTGCAGCAGCAGCCGCGCGAGGTGGCCGTCGGGTATCGAGTGCAATTCGGCCGCGCGCAGTGGCTGATCTACCGTTCGTTGACGCCGCGCCGCAGCCGCTCGGTGCTCGGCCAGAACGTTGCGGACGAGTTTGTTGCCGCACGCTTCGGCCGCGATGGTGAACTGGACCAACTGATAGAGATTCAATAGCGATGTCCAACCTGGCTGACGCTCGTCGGAGAATCGCGGACAATGTTGCGGAGGTTCGGCAGCGGATGGCGGAGGCGGCGCGCCGCAGCGGCCGCACGGCCGACGACGTGCTGCTGGTGGCCGTCACCAAGTACGTGGGGGTGGAGGTCGTGCGTCTGCTGATCGATGCCGGCTGCCGTGCGTTGGGGGAGAGCCGCCCGCAGGATCTGTGGGCGAAGGCCGACGCCATCGCCGACCCGCCTGTGCAGTGGCACATGATCGGGCACCTGCAGCGGAACAAGATCCGGCGCACCTGGCCGCGGCTCAGCTGGCTGCATTCCGTCGACAGCCAGCGGCTGCTCGCAGCGCTGGACCGGGAGACCGCGGCCCGGTCTGAGCCGCTGCCCGTGCTGCTGGAGGTCAACGTGTCCGGGGACCGGGACAAGACAGGCTTTGCGCGCGACGAGGTCGCGGCGCTGGCCCACCAGCTCGGCCAATGGCCGCACCTGGAGATCGCCGGACTGATGGCCATGTCGGCGCTGGAGAGCGACGCCGACTCGGCGCGCCAGGATTTCGCGCAGCTGCGCGCGCTGCGCGATGCGCTGCAGCCCCAGTGCCCGCCAGGGGTCGTCCTGCGGCACCTGTCGATGGGGATGAGCCGCGACTACGAGGTGGCGATTGAAGAGGGCGCGACGATGGTGCGGGTCGGAAGTGCCCTGCTGGAGGGTGTGCTCGCATGATCGAGATCGGCCAACATGCGGAAGGAGTGGTGCTCCCGGTACGCGCGCAGGCCGGGGCACGGGCGAACGCCATTCGCGGCGTCCAGGATGGAGCGCTGAAAGTGGCCGTTACACAGATTGCCGAGAAGGGCAAGGCCAACAAGGCGATTGCCGACATCCTGTGCAAGTCGCTGCAGCTGCGCCGCTCGCAGGTGACGCTGATTGCCGGCGACACCTCCCCTCAGAAACGGTTCCTGATTCGCGGTGTCTCGGCCGCCGAACTGGCGGCACGCCTCGACCCGTTCGTCTCCGCGTGACGCGCGCGGTCCAGCCTGGCCCCGCTTTGCCGCGTTCCCACGCTCACGCCCCCCCCGCATCCCGGCCTCCCGCGGGCGGGTCGGTAAGTCCGCCTTTACATGGCCCGAGAAATCCCTAACAATAGGGTGACTCAACCGTGTGGCGTCTGCCGACCTCTCTCGCTCAGGGAGGTCGCGTTTTTTTTGCCTGGGTGTGGAGCTTGCCGAATGACCGATCAAATCCCCATGACGCGCGATGGATACAATCGCAAACGAGCGGAAGTGGCTCGTCTCGAACAGGATGAGATGCCGGTGATCCTGGAGAAAATCGCCGCAGCGCGGAACGAGGGCGATCTGAGCGAGAATGCCGAGTATCATGCCCAGCGTGAAGCGCAGGGGTTGCTGCAGGCCCGGATCAACAAACTCAAGAGCGACTTGGCGCGAGCCGTGATCGTGGACCCCACCAAGCTGCCCACGGATCAGGTGGCGTTTGGCGCGACCGTCGTGGTCCGCGATCTGGACCTGGACGACGAGGAGGAGTTCACGCTCGTCGGAGCCGGTGACGAGGACTACGACGCCGGCCGCTTCCTGATCACCAGTCCGATCGGTCAGGGACTGCTGGGCAAGAAAGTCGGCGAACAGGTCGAGATCCCCGTGCCGCGGGGTGTGCTCCGCTACGAAGTGCTCTCCATCTGCTACGACGAACGGTAAACGCTCTCGGCCAGCCAGCCGGTCAGTCGGGCCTGTGCCGCCGCGTTCCGGTTGGTCACACGTAAGGCTCGCGGTCCTCGGGCAAGTAGAGCAGCGCGCCGCAGCTCTTGCAGAACACGGGCTTGGACAGCAGGAGTTCGTTGATAGTCTGGGTTGTGAGTACGTGGTAGCAGCTGCTGCAGACGTTGCCGTCGACCTGAGCCAGCGTATCCTCGCCCCGCGCGCGGGCGATCCGCGCGTAGTCGGCCTTGAAATCGCTCGGCAACGCCTGTTCGGCCTGGCTGAGTTCGAGCGTCACGCGGCGGAGCTCCGCTTCGAGACGCTCTTGCTTGCCCTGGGACTCCACGCGGAGACGCTCCAGCGCTGCCGCCGCGCTGTTGCGATCCGACTCGGTCTTGGTCAGTTCCGCCTGCAGCACGTCGATCTTCTCGAGCGCCTCGAGGATCTCGTCCGACAGTACGCTGTTGGCCTGCTTGTCAGCGGCGATCTGTTCCTTGAGCGTCTGGTACTCCCGATTGCTGTTGCAGGTGTTCAGCTTGATCTGCAGGTCCTTGATGCGCTGTTCACGCTCGCGCAGCTGCAGCTGCTTGCTGTCCGCCGACACGCGGGTGTGCGTCAAGGCTCCCTTCGCCTTGGCCAGGGCGTCTTCGAGCCGCGCCAACAGTGTCTCGGCCGCGCGGACCTGCTTGGGACACCGGTCCAGCTGCCCTTTGAGATCGGTGATCTGGCGATGGATGCGGTGCAGTTCTCGTAAGGCGGACGCCGACACAGTCATGGTATGTATTACTCCCATACAGGACGTTTCAGTTGTGCCCGGGGCGGGACCCGGCGGTCGTGCACAGACCGGTCCCGGCCAACAAAAAAACCGCCGGTCAACGGACCGGCGGCACCTGAATTCTGGTGTCCTGCAAGCGGCGCGGCCTGCAGGAGCGGCGTGGTAAGGTCAACTCGCCGCGCTGCGCAGAAACCCGGCCAGTTGCTGGCTGCGCACCGGGTGCTGCAGCTTCCGCACCGCCTTGGCTTCAATCTGGCGGACCCGTTCGCGCGTGACGCGGAAGATGCGGCCCACTTCCTCCAGGGTATAGGTGTACCCGTCTCCGAGACCATATCGCAACCGGATGATCTCGCGTTCACGGTACGTGAGCGTCTTGAGGAGACTTTCGATCTTCTCGCGCAGGATGCCGTTGTTTGCTGAGCGTACTGGATTTTCACTGGAGGAATCTTCAATGAACTCGCCGAAGCAGCAGTCGTCGCCATCCCCGACCGGCCGATCCAGGCTGACCGGGTGGCGTCCGATGTCGAGCACCCGTTTGACCTCGTCGAGGGACAGGCCGGCGCGCCGCGCGACTTCTTCAGTTGTCGGTTCTCGGCGGTATTCCTGCAAGAGCCTCTTCTGAATATTCCGGAGTTTTGACAGCACGTCAATCATGTGGACGGGGATGCGGATGGTGCGGGCCTGGTCGGCGATGGCCCGGGTGATTGCCTGGCGGATCCACCAGGTGGCGTAGGTGGAGAATTTGAAGCCCCGCCGGTACTCGTACTTGTCCACGGCCCGCATCAAGCCCGTGTTACCTTCCTGGATGAGGTCGAGGAAGCTTAGTCCGCGGTTGCGGTACTTCTTGGCGATCGACACCACCAGCCGCAGGTTGCCGCTGGACAACTGCCGCTTAACCTGCTCGTACGCCTCGAATTGCGTCCGGAAGGTCTGGCACCGCTTGCGCAGGCTGCGGGGGCTCTCCTGGGTCAGCAGCAGCAGGTCCCGCAGCTCCCGCCGCAGGTTGGCCCGCTCGTCTTTGCGCAGCGGATCGTGTCCGATGGCCCGCAGTTCCCGGCGGATCTGGTCCATCCGCTGGCTGAATTCCTCCAGCTGCTTCATCAGCGGCTGCACGCGGCGTGTCCGCAGGCTCATTTCCTCCACCAGCTGGAGGCACTTGCGCCGCCGCCGGAGGAACGCCCGGCGCGCCCGCAGCCGCTCCTCCCGGT